>JACPSX010000294.1 GCA_016193065.1 Candidatus Tectimicrobiota bacterium
CCTCCTTAAGGAAAGGAGTATGGGGATCTTCCAGACAGAGTGGTATGATGGCCGACGCATCCCAAAACTTCATCTTCCTCCCGCTCTCTCCTCCAGAAGAGCCTTTAATCCAACCCCCCGTTTATCCTCGGGTCGCGGCATTTTCCAGAATCCTTTCGGCAATTTTCCGGATCCGATGCGAACGAGTCCCGCCCGGGCCAGTTCCTGAAGATGGGGCGAGACCGTCGCGCTCTCGGGATGGAGGGGGACAATCTTGGCAATCGGCTTTCCCCGTTCCGTGACAATGATCTCTTCGCCGGCCTTCACCCGGACCAGATATTCACTCAGGGTAGCTTTCAGTTTGGATATCGCCGCACTCTTCATAGCAGACCTCAATGGTTAGTTCTATTTGACCATTATAGTCAAATGAAGTCCTCTGTCAACCGGGTCGTCGGTAGCGGTGCCGCAGGAACACCTGGTGGCCCCCGCGGGCCAGCGCCGCGCAGGTGTTCAGGCTCTGGATCAAGCGGGCCGCCGGGTTCGGTAAGACCTCGCTTACCGGGTACAGGATCCGCACAACGTTTATGGCCCTGGTCTTTTGCCCCGCCGGGGATCGGATGGTTTTGACTGTACAAGATCATCGTAAACCTCGACCAGTTGCCGAGTGATCTGGTCCCGCGTATACCTGGCCATTACGGTCGCTGAGGCGTTGGCCACGACAGACCTGCGCAGGTTGTCCTCCTCGAGGAGGCGAAGCACGTTCGCAGCCACAGAGGCGAAATCATTCGGACTCGCCAGGAGGCCGTTTTGTTCATGCTCGATGATCTCATCAATTACAGGGATCCTTGTGCTCACGACCGGACAACGGCAAGCCATCCCTTCGATAACTGAGATGCCAAACCCTTCATATCGGGTCGGCTGGACCAAGGCATCGGCAAAAGAAAGGATCAGAAATTTATTCCTATCGTCGACCTGGGTGAACAGAAAGCACCTCTCACCCGTACCTTGCGCGCGATTGATGGAATCCAGTTCCCCCCTGCCCTCTAGGCTTTGAGAAATAAAAAGGAACGACGCCCGCGGAAACTTCTGAAGAATTGCCGGCATTGCTCTGGCCAACAAATCAAAACCTTTCCGGTGCTTGATCTGGCCGATGTAGATGATGATAGGACGACTCAAAGATCTTCCATCTTCCATCTTCCATCTTCCATCACCTCATGGTCTCTGCGGACACACTTTTTTATGAACTCCAACAGAATCCCATTAGGGATAACTTTAACGGGTTTCCCGGCTCCGAGGAATTGAGCGCACAGGCTCTTCTCGAACACTGAGAGAGCTATGATCGCATCCGCCTTCGAAAACGCCGAGTGCATTCGGAAATTCATATAGTGGTCAAAAAACCTGCCGTCCTTCAGAGCGCTCCTGGCGACCTCTTTCAGCCGAAAAATTGCCGACTCAAAAGCGATTTTTCCGGCCAGTGGATCCTCCGTATTCTCTACGATGTAAGAATCGTGAAGGAGGCCGTGAGGAGTAAAGACAACCGGAATCTTCAAGATATTTCCGGCCCAAGCCAATAAAAATCCAAGACGATTTTTCGGATCGTGGATGCGAATAACGTCAGGTCGTTTCTGTTGAAGTAAAGCCAGCAGGATCCCGGGCGACAGACCATGTCGATGAGGCTTGACCCGCCACACCCTGATTCCTTCCATGAGACTTTTCCTGCACCTCATCTGAGGAAAAGGGCTGCGGGGAACCTGGTAGCAAAGAAGCGACACCTGGTGGCCTGCTTCGTGAAGGCCCGTCGCTTGTACATAATCGGGCCACGACTTGTAGTAATCAATCCCCGCTCCAGAACAGATCAGGATTCGCATGATATCTCCTCAGAGTTCCGTCTTTGCATCCTGCACAGCCTCGGTCAACCGCTCCATGCGCCGGGCAAAGGTGTGGTCCCGCTGCACCCTCTCGTACCCTCGCTCGGCGATCTTCCGGCGGGCTTCAGGGTTCGCCAGCAGAAAGTTTATCTTATCAACCAGTTCCTCCAGGGAACGGTAGGACTCCACTTCCTCCCCGATCCGGTAGATCTCACTCAGCTCTTCCGAGTGCTCCAGCATGGCCATCCCCCCGCAGGCCGGTACTTCAAAAGCAAGACCGTTGACCCCCGAAGGGATTCCGTGCCAGGTATGAATGTTGAGACTGATCCGGGCCACATTGAACAGTTTGACGACCTGCTCACCGTAAATCCCCGCCCCCTGAACGCAACCCGCCAATCTTCCGTCGCCGGAGAAGGCCTTTCTCCACCCGGGCCCCCAGATCTTCAAAGAAGCGGAAGTCCGAGAAGCCAGGTGTTCTATGATTTCCTGACGCTCCTTGTTCCACGATCCCACAAAGCTCACATCACAATCGTAACGCTGGCTGTCCGCGGCGGAGACCGCAAGCCTGCGGTGGATCCCGGGATCCACCGCCAGAGGCAGGTAATGACAGGGAACCTCCACCTGGCGGCGGAACTCGTCGAGAGCCCGCCGGGAAGTGCTCAGCAGGAGATCACAGCAGCGGACCTCTTCCACCGTATCCGGGTAGATCTTGATGGGTCCCTTGAGCCACCAGTAAGCCAGAACCGGAGAAATGGTTTGTCTGATCTCCCGAAGAACCTCCGGAAGGAAGGAGGCCCCTCTCATGACCACCACCGCATCGGGCCGGACTTCTCGAACCGTGCGCAAAAGGCCCCGGCTCCGGGTGCTCAGATTGCTCCAGCGAGAGCGCATCAGGAATTCCTGATCCCGCCAAATGCGAAGGTTGCTCAGGATCTTGTTGGCCGGCCGGATCACCCAGCGATCAAACGGGGTCCGCACGTCACACTCGAACGAAGCCACTTCATGCCCGAGACCGCGCAAAGCTTCCGCGCAGCTCCGTCCCAAGGGCACGGCCGTGCAGAAATAGTAGCAGAGAAGAATTTTCATCTACGATCCACCTGCGGACTGCAGCCGGGAGAGGAAGCCCTCCAGATCGGGATCCCAGATTTTCGCGGGATCCCCGATCGTCTCCGGGAGAAACAGCGCATTCGGAGCACGGTCCGACGACTCCCCCCCCTCACCCCTGCCTGCGCCGCGGGCGCCTGTCCGCGTGCGGACACGCACAGGCGGGCGGCAGGCAGGCTGACCCCCTCCCGTCAGAGGAGAGGGGAGAGAAACAAGGGGATCGGGCCAGGGGTAAAGCACCAGAAGAGGGAGATAGCGGCGGAAACGCGCCAGCCAAGCGGCTTCCCTAGAAAGGTAAACGTACTGGTAACGCTTCTTTCTGGCCAGCCGCCGGCAGCGCATGAGAGCATACAGTCCAAAGCAGAAGCGGTTCCCCAGGTTCCCTGCGGACAGCGGGCGAACCAAGTAGGTTTTCAGATTTGCATGGGGAGTAAGCCCCAAACTCTCCCAGAAGGTCTCCGGCCTTAGAGGCTCCGGGAGCCCGGAAACCACCGCTACCCGACAGCGTGAGCGGGCAAACGCATGGGCTTTCTGCAGCAGCTTCACGAAGGCCTCAAAGGATTCGGGAACCGCGGGCACCCCGACAAAGACCAGCGCCGGCCGCGCAGGCCACTTCGCGTGCAGTCGCTGGCGGTTCTGTTCGGAAATATTCTCGCCCCAGTCGGGAATCCGATCGAAGCTGCGGTTTTGAAAATGATGCACCCAGGAGTCCTGGACTTTTACGGAGAGGTAGCCGGCCCGGCGGGCGCGTTCGCAGTAGTCGTTGTCCTCGAAATTCCCCATGCCGAACGTCTCATCCAGGAAGCCGACGGCTTCAATCACCTCGCGCTTGATGAGCAGGCAGAATCCGCTGCAGTGCTCGAGCTCCTCGATTTTCCCCCCGCCGCGGGCCAGTCTCAACTGCACTTTCCGCCAGCGTTCCTCGGACCAGGATCCGCCCACGTTCCCCAGAGGATTCACTAAGCCGACCTGCGGTCGCGCCGCAGCCGCGGCGATCATGCGGGAGAGCCAGCCTTCCGTAACCAGGGTGTCGTTGTTGAGCAGGCAGACGTAAGGCGCCTGGGAAGCCCTCAGGCCCTGATTGACAGCCCGCACAAATCCCAAATTCGTCGGGTTGGAGATGAGGACCAGTTTTTCTCCCAATGAAGCCGAGATCCCCTGCAGGTATTCCCCGGTGCCGTCCGTGCTGCCGTTGTCGATCACGATGAGGCGCGCCAGTTCCGGCGTGTGGCGCAGGATGCTCTCGATGCACCCCCGCGTGTAGGACAGTTGATTCCACACCGGAATCACCAGGTCGCACAAAGGCTGGCTTCCTCCCTCTTTTGAAATTCTATTTTCCCAGGAGGCCGCCATAGAGATCCTCCACCTTGCGGGTCACCTCTGTCCAGTCAAACTCCCGCTCCACCCGGGCCCGGCCCCATTCGGCCATGGCGCAACTTCGCGCCGGATCCTCCAGAAGAGAGCAAATAGCCGCCCCCAATTGCTCCGGGTCTTCCGGATGGTCCAGCAAAATCCCGTTCCGGCCTTCGCTGACTGCCTCCGAAATCCCGCCGCGCCGGGAGGCTACGATAGGTAGTCCGCTGGCGGCAGCCTCCAGGAAAACCATGCCGAAGGCTTCCCCTTCCAGGGAGGGAGCAGCGAACAGGTCTCCCAGGAGATAATAGCGGTGAATCTCGGACGGCGGGATCAAATCCAGAAACTTCACCCGGTCCCCGTAAGGACGGGCCATGGAGATGACGGTTTTGCCGTATTCCATGCGCTGCCGGTCTCCACGCAAATCGCGCCGGATCTCGCCAATCAGAACAAGAGCCGCATCGGGGTGGCGGCGCAATACCAGAGGAAAAGCGGATATCAGCGTGTTGATCCCCTTTTCCGGAGAAACCCTCCCCACAAACAGGATCACCTTGGAATTTTCCATTCCCAATTCCCGGCGCAGCCGCCGGACCTCCTCGGGAACTTCCCAGCGGGGGCGGAACTTCCGGGTATCCACCCCATTGGGGAGGATCGCCGTTTCCCCACGAAATCCGTCGAAGCACTCGCAGGCAAAGTTCAGGATGTACCGGCTGCAGCCCGCCAGGATGTCAAATTCAGGCAGCACTCCGCCGGCAACCGTGAACTTGTTGTGCACGTGGAGCACAACAGGCACCCGCGCTCCTGACAGGTTTTGCCGCACCGCCCCTAGAAACTGAAAGCGGTTGTGGAGGTGGATGAGCGCCGGGGAAACCCCGGCCACGAGCCGGGCAACCCGGCGCTCCATAGGGAATGGATCCAGCCGCGTGATCTTCTTGAACAGACGTGTGTAAAGAGTCCCGAACCGAACCCGCCGGTGGCGCACTCTCCGAACCGTCTCCTGCTCGGGGCGCTGCGGATCCCAGCAAGAGATGACCCAGGGCTCGTAAGACGCCAGGCGTCCGGCCACCTCGTCGATCCAGGTCTCTACGGCGGCCCCTTTAACGGGGGGAACCGGATGGAACCCCGGAGCGATGAGCGCGACTTTCTCCATGGAGACCCGCTCCTTCACGTCCGATTCCGCACGTCCCCCTCACCCCTGCCTGCGCCGCGGGCGCGGCAGGCAGGCTCCCCTCTCCCCCCTGCGTGGGGAGAGGGTGATTTCGAGAGATTGTAATACTCGTTCTCCAGAGCGCGAGCCACCCGATCCCAGGTAAATCGCGCCAGGACTCGCTGGCGTCCTTCTCTCCCCATCCTGCCACGCAACTCCGGATCCGCCAGGAGGAGGAGAATCTTTTCAGCCATCCCGGCCGCATCTCCGGGCTCCGTGAAAAAGCCGGTAAGACGGTCTTCGGCCACTTCGGGAATTCCTCCCACCCGGGTGGCCACCGCGGCAACTCCGCACGCCATGGCCTCGCACAGAGAGATGCCGAAGGTCTCGTCGGCAATGCTGGGGAGAACGAAAACATCAGCCAGAGCGAGATAGCGGGGAAGACGGGCGCGCGGAACCGGGCCGGCAAACACGATTTTTTCTGAAAGCCCCAGGTTCCCGCCCAAGTTCTCCAGATTCCGGCGCTCCTCTCCGTCTCCGAGGATTAACAGTCTTACCGCGGAGCGGCGCTGGACAACCAGATTGAGAGCCACAATGAGATGACTCACCCCTTTCCAGCCGATGAGACGTCCCACGTAGAGGATCACCTGTTCTTCCGCGCGAAACCCCAGATCTTCCCGCAAGGATGTGTCTGCAGGAAGGGGCCGGAACTCCTCGGGATCGATCCCGTTATAGATCACCGCCGGGAGAACGCCGTAGCGATCCTGGACCTGGCGGGCGTTAAACTCGCTGCAGGAAACCGCGGCATCGACGCAGCGAAACCAGAGCCGGTCCGTGCAAAAGAAATCCCGGCCGTGGCACCCCAGCATCACCCTGACTCCGGAAAACCGCTTGGCCAGGACCGCCACCGGCAGGTCGTAGGGCTTGTGGATGTGCAGGACGTCGTAGCGCTCCCGGATTACGTCGGGCAGGGCCCGCGCCGCAAAACTCAGGCGCTCGCCGAGCTTGCGAAATCGGCTCCCCAGGTTCGGGATCCGGTGGCGCGGAAGAAACGGGTAGGAAAACACCCGGACCCCATCCGGGTGGGGCTCCAGATGGCCGCCCCGTCCGGTGAAGATGTGGATCTCATGCCCCAGGCGAGCCAGAGCCGAGGAAGCCCCCCACACGAAGCTCTCCACCCCCCCGATGCGGGCCGCTGCGGTGACATTGTACATGGCAACTTTCAGCGGCCGGCCGGAAGCCTCGGGATTTCTCAAGCTCACGTATTCTCTCTCCCTTGCCGCGTTGCCAGTTCCCGGTAGATTCCCAGGGCTTTCTCCACATTGTCCGCCAGAGAAAACTCGAGGGCCACCCTCCGGGCCTCGTGCCCTGCTTCCCGGCGCCGATCCAGGTCGAAAAAATTCTTTATTGAAGAAGCGATGGAGGAGACATCCAGCGGATCCTCGAGGATCTCCCCGCCACGCCCCTCTTCGAGAAGCTCCGAGGCTCCATTCGACCGGCTCGTCACCACAGGCACCCCGCTGGCCATGGCCTCCAGGCAGGCATTGCTGAAGGGGTCGTAGAGGGTGGGGAGAAGGAACAAATCACCGGCGGCGTAGTAGGCTTCCAGATTCCTCCTGGGGCCCAGGAACAAAACCTGCCGGGAAACTCCCAGATCCGCCGCCAGCCGCTGGTAAGGGGAGCTATCCCCTTTGCCAATTACAGCCAGACGTGGCTCCGGCCGCACCCTCTTCTCTTTTAGCTCCGCCAGTGCGGCAATGGCATAGCGCAGCCCTTTTCTCTCAAAACCGGAGCCCACAAACAGGAGAAGAAATGCCTCCGCCGGAATCCCCAGCTCCCGACGCAAGGGACCCCCGAGCCCCTCCCGGTTGCCGGGGTGAAACCGCTCCAGATCAACCCCGTTGTAAAGCACGTCCACCTTGCCCTCCGGCACCCGGTAGTGGCGCAAGATCTCCTCCTTCCCGCGCCGGGAGTTGGTGAGCACTTTGCGGGTGCCGCTCCCCTCAAAGATGGCGCGCTCCACGGCCAGAAGGCTGCGGTGAAACGGGTGGATGGCCGTCAGCACGCGGTCCCAGGAGGGGGCGCCTCTGGCCCGCCGCAGGAGCCACTCCCGATGGCAGCCGTCTCCGGCCCGGTAGATGTCCTGCCGCAGGGTGCGCTCGAAGCTGTGCACCACGTCAAAGGCGTTGCGCCGCAGGGCCAGAGCACTGAAGGCGGCAAAGCTCAAGATCCGCAAGGTGCGAGGATAAGTCAGGGCGGGAACCCGGTGCAGGTGGATCCCCTCCCGCTCTTCTCCATTCCAGCGCCGGGAAAACAGGTGGACCTCGACCCCCTTTTGCAGAAGGACGCGGGCGAAGCGCGATAGGTAAAGCTCGGCGCCGCCGTACGGAGAATAATTCATCCGCACCAGAGCCACTCGCAGGCTCATCGCCTTCCTCCCAGCAGGTCATAGAGATCCCCGACCAGAGGATAGGAGTAAATGGCAATGCGGCTCCCGAGCCAGCCGATGTCGGCCCGCTTCACTGGGATACGGGGAATCCCGTAGAGCTCGGTCCCAGGCCGGCTGCAGCCACGCCGGGTCGTCAAGAGCGCCTGAAAGCCGACAGCCCTTGCAGCAGCCACGGCCTCCCGGGTAAATTCCCCCCAGGGCCAGCTCAGATACCGGCAATCCCCCTGCAAGCGCTGCCGGATCAGGTCCCGGGATAGCTTGAGTTCCGCCTCCATTTCCTGTACGGTCAGCCCCTGGGAAGAGATGGGACAATGGCTGTGAGTATGGGACTGCACGTCCACCAGACCGCTTTTTACCATTTCACCGAGCTCCGACCAGTTGACCGAATCCCCGCCGCGCCCCCGTTGTCCGAAGCGCGCCTTGGCCTCGCGATGGGTCGGGATCTCGGGAAGGCTCAGTCCCCTTGCCGCTCCCGCCTGGGGGCGCGCAGATCCTTCTTCAACCCAGGAGGTCACTGCAAACAGCGTGGCCTTGATCTCGTAGCGCAGCAGCAGCGGGAACGCGTAAACCCAGTTATCCAGGTAGCCGTCATCGAAGGTCAGCGCCACGGTCCGGCTGGAGAGGGCAATTTCCCCTTTCAGGAAGCGGACCAGCTCATCCAGAAAAATAGTCCGGAACTGCCCCTTCTTGAGGTAGAGCAGTTGGGTCTCAAACTCGCCGGGGGTCAGCGTCACCAGATCGCCCCGATGCGGGTTCACATGATGATACAGGAGAACGGGAACCGCCTTAGCCCGTCCCATGTTTGTCTCCCGCCTGGCGCCGCCGGCCATTGCAGAGATCGCGGTAGAGAGCGGCCGTCCTGTCCAGCATCCGGTTCAGGGAAAATTGCTCCTCGACCCGAAGCCGCCCCTGTTCCCCCATGCGTTGCCGCAGATCAGGGTCCTGAAGCAGCTTGCGCACGGCCTCCGCCAGAGCCCCGCTGTCGGCCGGAGGGACCAGCAGCCCCGTCTCCTGATCGACAACGGCCTCGGGGATCCCCCCCACACGCGAGGCCACCACCGCTTTTCCTGCCGCCATGGCCTCCAAAACTGCAGTCCCCAGCGCTTCCTCCAGGGACGGGAACACAAAGACGTCGAAGGTGGCCAGGATCTGGGAGATGTCTTGGCGAAACCCCAGGAAAGAAACGGTGCGATCGAGCTCCAGCGCTTTGGCCTCGCGCAAGAGATTGTCACGCCCGGGACCATCCCCCACGACGAGGACCTTGAGCCCCGGGTATTCCTGGCGCAGGCGCGCCGCCGCCTCCAGCAGGATGCGATGTCCTTTTTTCCCCCGCAAAATGGAAACCGTTCCGATGACCGGGCCGGGGGAAGACAACCCGAGAGACTTTCGAAACTCGGAGAGATTGCCGTCCGGCACAAACGCGGCGGGATCGACTCCGCTGGGAATCACGACGATCTTCCGGGCATCCACCCCTTTCCGTTCAGCCAGGTAGCGGCGCATGTACTCCGAGAGCGTGATAATGCAATCGGACAGCAGAGAATAAACCAGCTTGTTTTTCACCCGCCCACCCAGGTGGCGCGTCCTCACGACCCGGGGGCGGTGTCTCACGAACCTTGCCGCCAGACCCGCATTCCAACTGTCCAGTGAGCTGTGGGTGTGCACGATGTGAAACCGTTCCCTGCTCAAGATCCCTCTAAGCGTGAAAATGGCCCTGAGGTCCACACTACGGCGAAACGCGAGCGGGTAGACAGGGATATTCCGAGTTGCAGCCTCCAAGGCTAACGGGCTCCTGGCCGGGCAGGCCAACGACAACGTGAAGTCCGGCGCCGAGAGCCCGGTCAACTCCCGCAAGATTCTCTTTTCCTGCCCGCCCCATCCCGCGGACGACTCCGTGTGCAGAATTTTGATCGTGCCGTCGTGAATCACTGTGAATCCTTAGCTGTCAGCGTTCAGCAATCAGCTTTCAGCCGTCTCAAGAGGGCACCCACCTAGGGGTGCCCCTACACAGGGCTGCGCACTGTAACGGATCCTGCCGCGCTTTCCACGCACAGCGACCTAGGATCGCCAGGGACAGCCCCCGCAAGGGCGACTTAGAATTTTGCCGGCGGTTGAGTCGCACGAGCAAAATCCATTCGTCAGTAAAAAGAACTTTCGAAGAGAACACAAAGCAATGTGCAAAATTGTACTGGAGCCCCAAGGGGGCTGCCCCTGCCGAGCAACAGTCCTTCATGTCCGGAAACCTTCTCGCAACCTGTCTCCGAGTTGTGCTCCCATCTCTATTCCGGCGGGTCTCGACTCCAGCTGGCGGCGGGCGGCCTCAACCACCTCCTCCACGCTGATCTGCTCCAGGCAGAACGGGTCGGGACAGCGCTTGGTCACGCAGCGCACGCAGGTTTTCTCCTTCTGGATCGCGATGTGCAAATCGTCGCAAGCATACGGTCCGATCGTGCGCGAGTCCGAAGGACAAAACAGGGACACGGTCGGGGTCCCCACGGCAAAGGCCAGGTGCATGGGACCCGTGTCGTTGGTGATCAGGAGCCGGCAGCGCGCCAGAAGAGCCGCCGTACCCCGGACCCCGAGCTTGCCGGCCGCCACCAGAGGCCGGCAGTGAGCTTGGCTTTCGAAGCGGGCCACGCGCAGCTTATCTCCAGGCCCCCCGGTCAGAACAACCCGGGCATCGTAGTCGCGGGCCAGGACGTCAGCCACCCGGGCGAATCGTTCGGCGGGCCAGCACTTGTAGGGTTGGGCCGCCCCGATGTGAAAAGCGATCAGCGGGTCTCCCTGGCCTCCTCCCACAGCATCAAGAAACATCCGGGCCTCATCGTGATCCATGTCGTTGAGACGAAGAATCAGGCGGCGATCCGCCGTGTCGGCGCCCAAGACCCGCACGAGCTCCAGCCTCTTCTCCACCGTGTGGAGATCCGGTTGCCACGGAACAGCGTCCGTCAGAAGGGATGAGAAGCGCGTATCCCTCGCGTAGCCGATGATTCTTGGTGCCCCGGTCAGGGCAGCCAGCGGCCAGATATCGGGATCGTTGCCATGGAAGACGAGAACCGCGTCGTAACGGCGCTGGCGCAGCCGGGCGGCCATGATCGGAGTCCCGATCAGGTGCTTGCGGTACGGGATGAGTGCGTCCACGTGGGGGTTGCCCTGCAGCACCCCCAGGCGGTCACGGTGTACGAGGACTTCCAGGAGGCAGTCCGGGTACGTTTCCTTGAGGGCGCGCAGCGCCGGCGTTCCCAGAAGAGTATCCCCGATGGCCGTGGTGCTGATCACCAAAATCCGAGCGGCAGATGATGTTCCCACCGCCTCCGGCCGCCTCGGGAAAGCGCGCACAACCGCTCGGATGATCCGGTCACCAAGCCTGCGGGAACTCACCGGATCCCCTCCCCTGCGGACGGCTGCTGGACCGCCATCTCTTCCCCGGGCGATAGACCAAACGGGGCTGCCGCCCTCAAACGAAACCCGCGTCGCAAAAGCACGCGATCGACGGCCCTCTTCACCTCGAAAGCCGGAATCATCTCCAGGCACTCGCTGCGCTTGGAGCCGTAGCAGCCGTCCTGCCCACAAGGGCGGCACGGGAAAGGCTGCGCCACCACCGTGTGCTCCTCCCCCCATGGACCCCACTGGTGCTCGCCGGAGGGACCGAAAAGGGCGATGACGGGTGTGCCGACCGCGGCGGCAATGTGCATGGGGCCTGTGTCCACTCCCAAGAAAAGATGGCAAGCCCCGCTCAAGGCGGCCAGATCCTTCAGCGTCGTGCGGCCGGCCCAGTTCAGGGGTCTGTGCCGGCAGATGGAAACGATGCGGGAAGCCTTCTCCACTTCCCGCGCGGCCGGACCGCTTGTCACAATGACCTGCGCGCCCAGGCCGCCCGCCAGGTAATCAATGACCTCGGCCACCGCCTCATCCCGCCAGCATTTGAAAAACCACTTGGAGGTGGGGTGCACGTGGACGCGCAGGCCATCCCCCCCGGCCCCGGCTTCCTCCAGGCGCGCCGTCACCCGCTCCCGGTCCTCCCGTCCACAGGGCATGAACGGAGCGTAACCAGCCGGCACTGGAATGAAGGGGCGCACGAGATCCAGGCTGTGCTCCACCATGTGCTTGATCTGCGCTCCCCATTCCACCTGGTGCGTGTAGAGATACCGCTTCCCCCAGAAGCCCCGGTTAAAATCGTAGCTCACCCTGACCCGGGCGCCGCTGAAGAGCGCGACAATGGCCGCCCGGTCGCCTCCCGTGAAGTCGAAGACCACGTCGAACCGACGCTTGCGCACTTGCGCGACGAACAATCCTTCCCGCCAACAGCGTTCTAGAAAAGGGAGATTCTTCCAGCCCCGCTCGAAGACGAGCACCTCATCCAGATCCGGATTCCCCTGCACCACCTCCTCCGTTCCCGAGTTGACCAGCATGGCCAAGTAGCTCCTGGGGTAAGCGGATCGCACGGCCCGCACGGCAGGAGTAGTCAGCAGGAGATCTCCGATCTCCCGCAGCTTGATGAGGAGAATGCGCTCCGCCCGGGGGAGCCTAACGGGTCCGGATACGAGCATTCCCACGCCACTCCACGGCCGCCACGGCCTCCAGCACATCGTCTACACCGATCTCGGAAATCTTCTTGCCGGCAGCGACGTGGCGGATCTCCTTGCGGGTCTTGTAGCCTCCGCTGGAACCTCCCACCACCGTGAGCCTGGATGTCCAGGGGTGCCAGGTCGTCAGCGTCGCCGCCCCCCACAGAACCACCACTGGCACTCCCACGCCGGCAGCCAGGTGCGAAGGACCGCTGTCAATCCCCACGAACAGATCCGAACGCTCCAGGAGAGCTGCCAGTTCACCCAGGGAGGTTTCCCCGCACCAGTTGAGACCGGCCGTCTTCATTTCGTTGAGAATTCCGTCCACTTCCTCTCTGTCGCCCGCCGAGCCGATAAAAACAGGCCGCACCTTAAGACTGGAGAGCAGCGCATCGGCCAGAGCGGCGAAATTTTCCGTCCCCCAGCGGTTCGTATTCCCCGCCGGGATGGGATGGAACACGACGACGGGTTCCTCCTCGTCGATCCTCTGCTCACGAAGCCTCTCCCGAACCGATTCCCTTGCCCCCGGTTGAACAGGCATTACCAGCTCACCGGGTGTTCCCCGAATACCCCCGCAGCGCAAGGTGGCCAGGTGCCTCTCGACCATGTGGAAGGGACCCGGAGAACCCAGGATTTCCGAGAACGGCGGCACCCGCACATTGTACACCCGGTTCCAGGCGTTGGCCTTCTGCAGCCCCCCGACGCGGCGCTTGGCCCCGGAAGCCAGGGTCATGAGGGCGCTGCGGGGGCCGCCGTGCAGGTTGAAGACCCAGTCGAAGCGCCCTCGCCGCAGGCGCCGGAGAAAGGTGAGCTGCCGCGCCCAGGAGTTCCCCACCGGGCATGACAGGACCTCGTCCACGTAAGGGTTCCCCGCGAAGATCGCCTCGCTCCCCTCGTCGACGGCCACAGCCAGGTAACTATCAGGGTGGGATTCTTTCACGGCCCGCGTACACGGGGTCATCAGGACCAGATCCCCGAGGGAGCGCAGGCGGATGAGAAGAATTTT
Organism: Candidatus Tectimicrobiota bacterium; assembly: GCA_016193065.1. Lineage (GTDB taxonomy): Bacteria > JACPSX01 > JACPSX01 > JACPSX01 > JACPSX01 > JACPSX01. Next base: position 13,472 of record JACPSX010000294.1, read on the forward strand.
AAGAGAATGGCCGCCAGTCACGAGCCGCACTGCCCCACACGCAGCGGTGATCGTCGGGCAGCAGCATTCTTGAGGAGATCCTGGCTCGCCCTGACCACCTCATCCACCCCGATTTCCTCCAGGCAGTACGGCTTTCCGGAAGGGGCCGGCATGCACTCCTTGAAGAATTTCTGGCGGCAGGGGGAGCAGGGAAAGCGCTTCGAGACCACCCGGTAGCGGTCGGGATCCAGAACCGGCCCTGTTCTCTCGGCGGTGCCGGGGCCGAAAATGCCGACCACAGGCGTCCCTACCGCCGCCGCCACATGCATGATGCCGCTGTCATTGCCCAGGAAAAGATCACACTGTCCGAGCAGGGCAGGCAAATCCTCCAGAGCCACCTGGCCCGCCGCCAGGAAAACTCCCGGCCCCTGAAACACCCCGGCCCACTCCCGGCCTTCCTCCGCCGTGCCCAGAACAAGAGATCGGGTCCCTTGCCTGGACCAGAGTTCCCGGCAAACCTCCCCGAACCGCTCCACGGCCCAGCCCCGCGGGCTCTTGGAAGCTCCGGGGTGAACTGCCACCAGAGGTTCTTTCCCATCTAGTCCGTGAACGCGCAGATAGTCCCGCATGCGATCCCTGGCGTCTTCTTCAACGGCCAGAGTGAGAGGGGGTCTTGTCCCTCCCCAACCCAGGCTGCGAATCAGGTTTAGAAAATAGTCGGCGTGGTGCAAGTTGCGCGTCTGCGGCGGGCAGGCGACGGGATCGCTCAGGAGGAAACCGCGCCCCTCGCGATCGTATCCCAAGCGACGGCGCGCGCCGCTCAGGCGGGCCAGGAAGGCCGACTTCCAGGAATTGGGCAGAACCAGGGCCAGGTCAAAACGGCAGGCACGCAGGGAGAGAAGCAGGCCCATTGTCTGCCGCAGGCTCCGGCGGTCCCACGGGTAGACCGCGTCCACATCCGGATTGTCCTTCAGGATGCCGCATATCTCCCGGCGCACGATCCCCACGACCCGGGCCCGGGGGTAGAGTTCTTTAAGAGCTTTCAGCGCGGGAAAGCTCAGGACTACATCGCCAATCCAGTTGGGGAGCCAGACAGCAATCCGCTCCACTCACAATCCTCCACCCCTCTCCCTATTCCTCTCCCCGGGGGGGAGAGGTGACGGTTGAGGGGGACAGGAATTCCCGGGCTTCCTCCGCGGCGAACTGCATGTCGTGGTAGCGCCGGTAGACTCCCCCGCGCTTGATCAGTTCCTGGTGGCTGCCCTGCTCCACGATGGTCCCCCGGTCCAGGACGATGATCCGGTCGGCGTTCTTGATGGTGGACAGGCGATGGGCGATGACGAAGGTGGTGCGGGACTTCATGAGGTTGCTCAAGGCAACCTGCACGATCTTTTCGGACTCCGAATCGAGAGAGGAAGTGGCCTCGTCGAGGATGAGGATCGGAGCATCCTTGAGAAGGGCCCGGGCAATGGCCAGCCTCTGGCGCTCTCCTCCGGAAAGCTTGACCCCGCGCTCGCCGATCACCGTGCCGTACCCCTCCGCAAGCCCCAGGATGAACTCGTGGGCATAGGCCGCCCGGGCCGCTTCCACAATCTCTTCAAACGCGGCGTCGGGCCGCGCGTAGGCGATGTTGTTGCGCACCGTGTCGTTGAACAGGAAGGTCTCCTGGGTCACGACCCCAATCTGATGGCGCAGGGATTTGATGGAAACCCGCCGCAAATCGGTGCCGTCAACGATCAGGCTTCCCGAGGTCACATTGTAAAAGCGCAGCAGGAGGTCCACCAGCGTCGTCTTGCCGGCCCCGCTCATCCCCACAATCGCTACGATCTCCCCCTTGTGCACCGTCAACCGGATGTCCCTGAGGACGTCTTTCCCTTCCGGCGAATACCGGAAGGAGACCCCACGGAACTCAATATCACGGGAAAAACGAGGCAAGGCCGGCAGTTCTCCATCCGCAGCCGCTTCGGTCGGGGACTCCATGAGCGCGAAAACCCTCTCGGCGGCGGCGATGGACTCCTGGACCTGGGAGTACGCCTTGCCCAGAACGCGGGCCGGATTGTAGAGAAGGAAGAGCCCGCCCACGAAGGCGAAGAAAGTCCCCGTGGTCACCGTACCCTTGAAGACCTGGTTCCCTCCGTACCAGATGATCACGGCGGCCCCGCACACCCCCAGGAATTCCATGAGCGGGCTGGTGAGCTCGCTGTACTTCACGCTTTTCATGATCACCTGAAAGAACGCCTTGTTGTCCTTCTGGAATTTTTTCTCCTCCAGCCCCTCCCCGCCAAAGGCCCGCACCACCCGGACCCCGGAAAAGGATTCCTGCAGCGTGCCGGTGAGTTTCCCCATGATCTCCTGTCCCCGGTGACCGAGCCGGCGCAGGTGCCGGGCGATCATGGAGACCACGACCGCCGTCACGGGAAACACCAGCAGAGAGATGAGGGCCCAATCCCACTTGTAGTAAAACACCCACCCCAGCAGCCCAAGCAGCGTCACCGTGTTGATCAGGACGTCCCGAAAAACGCTGGTGACCGACTTCTGCATGGTGGTGACATCGTACAGGACGCGGGACATGAGGGCCCCTGTGGAGTCCCCGTCGAAGTGGGATAGGGGCAGGCGGTGAATGTGGCGGAAGAGTTCCGTGCGCAGGTCGACGAGAAGGCTGCCGCTCACGTAGTACATGAGATAATCCTGCAGGTACGAGCAGGTGGCCTTCACAAAGTAGAGGCCCACGATGGCCAGAGGGAGCAAGGTGAGCATTTTCCGGTCCCGCCCCGCGAAGATCTGGTCAAAAATCTTCTGGATCAGCGGAACGGGCGAGGTGGCCACGGCTCCCACCACGACGGATAGCAGCAAGGCCGCCGCCAGGGGAACCAGGTAGGGGCGCAGGTAGGGGAGAAGTTTAGCCAGAATCTTCATGCCTTTTCACGCCCCTGCGCCGCCGGCCGGCGCGCCTTGAAATACTTGGCAAAGGTGTAGTACGCGGTCCCCAGGGCGATGCTCAAGCCCAGCTCCCCTTCCAGAAATCCCAGGCGCAAGACATAGGTTTTCAGAAAAGCCCCCAGGGGATCCAGGTAGAGGCGATGGGACCCGACGGATTTCCCTTCTCGGATCAACTCCTCGGCGGCCAGGGAGGAATAGCGGTTCAGCCGTTCGATGTAGTCGCTCAAGCTCTCATAGGTGTGGTGTTCGATTACCCCCTGCAGCGTCCCCACAGGGCCCGAGACGGAAACGGACTCGTGGACCATCCGCTCGTTAAAGCGGGCCCGGCGCCGGTCGAAGAGGCGCATCGTGTAATCAGGGTACCAACCGCAGCGGCGGATCCAGCGTCCGGCAAAATAGTTGCGCCGGGGCATGCGATAGACGCTGTGATCGGGTTCTCCGCCCAGAGTCTGCTGGATCTCTTCCTTCAGTTCCGCAGAGACCGTCTCGTCCGCATCCAGGTTCAAGATCCAGTGGTGGGAAGCCTGTTCGCAGGAATAGTTCTTCTGCCTGCCGTAGCCCTGCCAGTCCCGGCGCAAAACCTTGTCCGTATACCGCCGGCAGACTTCCACGGTGTCGTCCTGGCTGAATGCATCGACCACGACGATCTCGTCGGCCCAGAGGAGACTCTCCAGGCAGCGGGCGATCCGTGAACCCTCATTGTAGGCGATCACCGTGGCCGAAAGCTTCTCCATGGATCCCCTCAGGCCGGATCCCTGCGCTCGGGGTGCTTGGTGAGATCCACGGCCTCATCGATAAGCATGATGGGGATGTCTTCCTTGATCTCGTAGAGGAGATTGCAGGCGTCGCAGATGAGACCGTCCCCCGCCTTGTTCAGTCGTATGTCCCCCTTGCACTTGGGACAGGCCAGAATGTCCAGGAGCTCCTTGTCGATTGCCATCAGCATCTACCTCCTTTCTGTAGCCAGGTGAACTCCGCCTCAAGTCCTTGGGCCAGCGTGACCCGGGGCTCATAGCCGAACGCCCGGTGCGCCTTGGTGATATCCGCCAGGGTGTGCTTCATATCCCCCTTCTGGGTGTCCTCGTAGACGACCCGGCCGGACCCTCCGCTCATCTCTTCCAGGAGAATGAGAACTTGCTTGACGGACACCCGGGAGCCGCCGCCGATATTGTACACCTCCCCTTCCTTCCCCTTCTCAAAAGCGAGAAGGGTTCCGGACACGGCATCGGAGACAAAGGTGAAATCCCGGGTCTGTTTGCCGTCCCCATACACGTGGAGTGTCCCCCCCGAAAGCAGAGCGGAGATGAACTTGTGGAATCCCATGTCCGGCCGCTGGCGGGGGCCGTACACGGTGAAGTAGCGCAGCGCTACTGTGGGAACCGCATAGTTTTTCCAGTACAGGCGGCAGAGGTGCTCGCAGGCCAGCTTGGTCACCCCGTAGGGGGAGATGGGCTTGACCGGGCTCCTCTCGGTCATGGGAATTTCCTCGCAGTCGCCGTAAACCGACGAGGAAGAGGCGCACACCACCTTACGAAGGGATCTCCCTTTGCAGGCCTCCAGCAGGCGCTGGGTAGCCAGCACGTTGTTCTCCGTATAGACGGCAAAAGAATCCCCCCAGCTTGCCCGCACCCCGGCCTGGGCGGCCAGGTGGTAAATTCCTTCAATCCCCTCCATCCACTGCGTCCAGTTCAGAGAAAGCAAATTCTCCCGGCACAGGGAAAAACGAGGGGACTTCCGCAGCCCCACCAGGTTGGCCTCCTTGACCGCGGGGGAATAATAATCCGTGAAGCAATCGACCCCGACCACCTCGTGGCCCCGGGCAATCAGCTCCTCGCACAGGTGGGAGCCGATGAATCCGGCGGCTCCGGTGACCAGCAATTTCATGAGGCCACCCCCACATTGCAGCGCGGACCGTTCCACTGCAGCCTCCCAACCAGAGCGCCAACCCGCGTGAAGACTTCCTCAACCGTCAAAATGCGCAGGCACTCGACGCCGTAGGGGCAGGTGCGGCCGTAGCAATTGCTGCAGGGCAGCGGGATGTGCGCCACCGAGGCCGGCACCCCGTAGGGACCGTTCCGGAGCGGGCTCGTGGGCCCGAAAATCCCCACCGCCGGCAAGCCGCAGGCAGCCGCCAGGTGAAGCGGGCCCGTGTCCCCCGCCACCAGAAGCCGGCAGCGCGGGAAAAGCGAGATCATCTCCGGAACCGAGGTCGGGCAGGCCACATGGCCTTCCTCTTTCATCTTCTCTTTCAACCCCCAGGCCATGGCTTCTTCTCCGGGTCCCCACAGGATGAGAATGGTGCCGCCCAGCTCGCGCCGGATGCGGTCCGCCAGCAGGGCGTACCGCTCCAGGGGCCAGAGCTTGGTCACCCAGCCGGCCCCGGGATGAATGGCCACGAGGCGCTCCGGAGTCCCGCCGGGCAACGAGGCTAGAAAATAATTCACGGCGCGGTCCACTTCATGGGAGTGAGGCAAGGGAAACGACACTGGCCCATTCCTGGAGATTCCAACGGCTTTTAGAAGCTCCAGATGCTGCTCCACCACGTGCTGCTCCCTGGAGGCGGGCCTCCCTTTGCAGTTGGTGAAGAGGGCGCTAAGACTCTCGCGGCAATAGTCCGGATCATACCCCAGGCGCAGGCGCGCACCGGAAAGCAGCGTGATGATGCCGCTCTTGACCAGGCCCTGGAGATCGATAGCCAGATCGTAGCGTCCCCCTCGCAGTTTCCCCATGAGGCCGGCAATTTCCCTCAGGCTCGACAGACCCGGACAGCGCCGCCACTTTGAGGTTTTGGTCACCAGGACGCGGTCGACGTCCGGATTCCCCTCCAGGACCCCACGAGCTTTCTCCTCCACCACCCAGTCGATGCGTGCTCCAGGCAGCGCCTGCCTCAATGCCCGGGCCACGGGCAGAGCATGCACCACGTCGCCCAGAGCACTCATCTTGACGATCAGGATCCGGCCCTGCGCCGGAAGCATGCGCTCAGTCAACCCGATTCTCCTCCGCATCCAGGAAAAGTTTCAAACGGGACCCGATCTCCGAGGAAGACCGGGTTTTCAGATCTCCCGTAATGGCAATTCGCCCCCCATAGGAGAGAACCACCTCCCGTTCGGGAACCGTCTCCTCCGTATAATCGGCCCCTTTGGCGTGGATGTGGGGCTTGAGACGCAGCAGCAGTTCCGCCACCGTAGCCTCGTCAAAGAGCAGAAGATGATCCACGCATTCCAGCGCGGCCAGGATCTCCAGGCGCTCGTCCTGTGGGGTGAACGGGCGCCCCGGCCCCTTCAAGCGGCGCGCCGAGCGGTCGCTGTTGACGGCCACGACGAGCGCATCTCCCAGGGCTCTGGCGGCTTTGAGATAGCGGACATGCCCCACGTGGAGAAGGTCAAAGCAGCCGTTGGCGAAAACGAGCACTTTGCCGTTTTTCTTCAACTCCGCCCCGATAGTCTCCATCTCCGCGAGGGTGCGGAGCTTCCCGTTCTCCGTGTTCCCCATCCCACCCCTGTCCACCCTCAGATCCCTGCCGCTTCCGCCGTCGCGTCTGTTTCGACGGCCTGCTGGAGCTCCTCCAGAGAGACGGTCCCCGTGCCGCTCTTCATGACCACGATCCCCCCGGCATAATTGGCCAGCATCGCCGCCTCCGCCATGGTGGCGCCGGCCACCAGGGCCAGGGTGAACGTGCCGATGACCGTATCGCCGGCTCCGGTCACATCGGCCACCTCGTCGCCGCCGTAAATATCGATGAAGACCGGCTCCTGGCCGCGCTCGAAGAGGGCCATCCCTTTGTTCCCCCGGGTAATGAGGACACCGCGAGCTCCCGTTTTTTCCAGCAAGGTGGCCCCGGCCAGCGCAATGTTGTCGTCCCGGGTCTCCATGCCCAGAGAGCCGTCCACCTCGGGCTCGTTGGGCGTAACGGCGGTTGGATTCTTGAAGTTCAGGAGATTGCGGCGGGAATCCACCGTCACCAGCAGATCTCCACGGGCGGCGATGGAATTGACCGCATCCACCACAGGACCTTTGACGACCCCGAGACTGTAATCCGACACCAGCAGAGCCCGACATTTGGCCACACTTTCCTCCAGGCAGGCCAGCAGTCGCTGCAGGGTTTGCGGTGATAAGGGGTCTGTCGGGGCCCGGTCGATCCGGACAATTTGCTGCCGGGCCGTGGTGGCGTGATGGCCGCCGGCCAAGATCCGGGTCTTGGTCGCCGTCTGCCGTCCCTCTTCCACGAGAACCCCCCGCGTGTCAATTCCCTTTTCCTGCAAGAGGCCCATCAGCGTGAACCCTGGCAGGTCATCGCCGGTGACCCCGATGGGATAGACGATTCCTCCCAGGCTTCTCACGTTATGGGCCGCATTCCCGCCGCCCCCGAGCAGAACCCGGTCCCACTCATAGTTCAAGATGAGGACCGGAGCTTCCCGAGACACCCGGGATGTGCGCCCGAACACGTAGCGGTCCGCCACCAGATCTCCAAGGACGGCCACCGTGCAGTTGGGGAACTGCTCCAGACAGCGCAGCAAGCGGGCGCGATCAAGGCGTGCCTCACCTTTGCGCTTAGCCGTCATCTCGGGCTCCATCCCCGCACTGCTGCAGGATCCAACCCACCGCCTCCCGCAGATCGACCGCCACGTGATCCGGCCGGACGTCCAGTGATTGGAGAACCTCCTTCTCCTCGGCGCCATGCCCCGTCAGCACCAGGATCCCCTTGCCCCCTATACTCTGCATCATCTGTACATCGCTCAGGCGGTCCCCCACCATGTAGGAGCGGCTCAGGTCAAGCTCCAGATCCCCGGCCGCCTGCAGGAGGAGGCCCGGAGCCGGCTTTCTGCACAGGCACTCCCTCCGGTAAGAGTCCACTTCTCCCAGCGGGTGATGGGGGCAATAGTAGATGCGGTCAATGGAGGCCCCTTCTTGCCGCAACTGAGCCGTGATGAGCCCGTTCACCTCGTGAATGAAGCTTTCCAGATGAACACCACGCGCAACTCCAGCCTGGTTCGTAATGACCACCACCTTGAGACCGGACTCATTCAGGCGCCGGATTCCCGCCGCTGCTCCGGGGAGGAGACGCACCTGCTCCAGATGGGTGATATAGCCCACTTCCTCGTTAATGGTCCCATCCCGATCCAGAAAGACCGCCCGCTCCAAGACCTTCGGCTCCTCTGATCTTTTCCCCCTCCACCATGGGAGGAGAACAACTTTCCCCTCTCCCCTCTGAGACTGTGTCGCAATCCACCGTTCGCCCTTCGACACGCTCAGGACGAACGGGTAAGTGGTTGGATTTCCGTGTGTCGTCGTCCGTTCGTGGTGAGCCTGTCGAACCATGAACGGACTTATGACACAGTCTCTCTGGGGAGAGTGCAGGGTGAGGGGACCACCTGCCTCAGCCTCATTAAAGTTATTTATTTTAGTATCTTGAGAAGGCCCAATCAATGAAAAATCTTAGGGTTTCGCAGATAACAGCGGACGGCAGTTGCGCATCAGCGTTATGTTCTGTATCCTCACGGAAGCAATCAGCGATCCGCTTTCATGGACCGTTGATCCACCCGTGCATTATAAAAATCCCCTCCACCCATACCCTCCCCTTTGAGGGGGAGGGGTAGGGAGGAGGTGAGCACGGCATTTTCTGAGCAGCTTTCAGCAACCAGCTATCAGCCTCGGAAATCGAAGGTTTCTCGCATTTCTCGGGGTCTCAGGCTGAATGCGGATCGCTTATTTTTTTTTTAGGAGAATCAAAATGCCCTTTAAAATTATCGGTGCCCCTAACGGTCCGGAGAAAGTCACCGGTCGCGCCAAGTACGCAGCGGACATTCACCCCCCCGGAACGCTGTGGGGCAGATGTCTGCGCAGCCCCTTGCCCCACGCCCGGTTCACGCGGATCGACATCAGCGCGGCGGCCAAGCTTCCCGGCGTGCATGCGGTGCTGACGGCCAAAGATCTTCCCAACAAACTGGTCGGGCGCAGCGTATACGACATGCCCGTGCTGTCCTACGACCACATCCGCTTTGCCGGCGAGCGCATTGCGGTGGTAGCCGCCGAAGACCCCGACACCGCGGACGAGGCCATTTCCCTCATCGAGGTGGATTATGAGGAGCTGCCGGCGGTCTTCAACCCGCTGGACGCCATCAAGGAAGACGCGCCGCGGCTCCACCCCCACATCAGCCAGTACGAAAATGCCCCGCCCGAGCCCTTTCAATCCGACCTCCCGAACGTGGGCTCCCGCGTGTGGTGGAAGTTGGGCAACGTGGAGGAGGGGTTTGCCGCCAGCGATCACATCTTCGAGCACACCTTCACCACTCAGCCTATGCACCAGGGCTACATCGAACCCCATGCCTGCCTGGTGCAGATTGACGAGACGGGCCACGTTCACGTGTATCTAAGCACCAAGGCTCCGTACGCGGTGAAAAAACAGTTCGCCCACGTGACCCAGCTCCCTCCGGAACAGGTCACCGTGCACATCGTCCCCGTGGGCGGGGAGTTTGGCGGCAAGGGCTCCGTGATGGATGCCCCGCTCTGCTATCACCTGGCCAGGCGCAGCGGGCGACCAGTCAAGATGGTGATGAGCTATACCGAAGAATTGATGGCGGCGAACCCGCGGCACGCCGCGATCATCACCGTCAAAACCGGGATGAGCAAGGAGGGCCGCATCCTGGCGCGGCAGGTCCGGGCCCTGTGGGACTCGGGGGCATATACCGGCTTCAAGCCCACCCCGGTGGCGAATATGTTCGGAGCCTATGCGGCGGCCGGCCACTACGCGATCCCCCACGTCTCCATCGAAGCGCTCTCCGTGAACACGAACAATCCACCAGCAGGCTACATGCGCTCCCCGGGAGAGCCCCAGACGATCTTTGCCGCCGAGTCCCAAATCGACATCATCGCCCACGCTCTCAAGATGGATCCCTACGAATTCCGCATGAAGAACGTCATCACCGCTGGCTACCCCCTGCCCACCTTCAAACCCACCCCGGAGACTCTGGAACACCTCAAGGGGCGAGAGGTGCTGGAAGCGGGCTTCAAGGCCTTCGGCTGGGATCGTCCCAAGGCCGGACCCAACCGGGGCAAGGGGATGGCTTTCACGCAGCGCCACATCGGCGTAGGACAATCGAATGCCGCTGTTACTCTTTTGCCCGATGGCCACGTGGAACTCTTAACCGTGACCCCCGATACCGGCGCGGGCGCCTACGCCATGCTTCAGCAAGTGGTCGGTGAGGCGTTGCAGATCGATCCTTTGAGGGTGCAGATCAAGGTGGGCACCACGGACAGCTTCGATACGTTCGACACGGGAGCCGCGGCCAACCGCGTCACCTATGTGGCCGGCAAGGCAACCCTGGGTGCCATCGAGGAATTAAAAACCCGGATTCGCAAGCAACTGGCGGAGCAGTGGCGGTGTGCCGAGGGAGAGATTCTTTTCCAGGAAGGTCACTGCGTCTGCAAGAGGGATCCCGCGCAAAAAATCTCCTACGGGGATCTGGCCAAGAGGAGTTCGGAGCCACTGACGGCAAAGTATCACTTCTCGCAGGCTGACTTTCCCCATGTGGTCAACTTCTCCGCTCAGTTCGCCGAGGTGGAGGTGGATCCGGAGACGGGAGAATACAAGATCCTGCGCATGGTCACCGTGCACGACCCGGGGACCATCCTGAACCCCCTGGGCTTCCAGGGGCAGATCGACGGCGGCCTCGTGCAGGGAATTGGATACGCCAAGATGGAAATTCTGAACCGAGACCAAGGGCGGGTCACCACGCTGAACCTGGGAGACTACAAAATCCCCGTGAACAAAGATATTCCGCCCTTGCAGACCGTGCTGGTTCCGGACGAGCACGGCCCGGGGCCGTTCGGGGGCAAGTCGGTGGGTGAGAGCGCGAACACGATGCCTGCGACGGTAATTGCCAACGCCATCTTCGATGCCACCGGCATCCGCCTTTTCTCGCTGCCAATCACGGCGGAGCAAATTTACCAGGAACTGCGCAAGCGGCCTGCGCTTCAAAGGTAAAGAGTTCCACCGTTCGCCCTTCGACGGGTACTCGGTCGAGGGGGGGGACGGAGGGTCTTTCAGCACCCCGCTAGCCGCAACAGATAGGAAGCGGAATAACTGGTCAAAGATTTATGAAAGGCCGGTAGTGATGTTTGGTACGCAGATCGGGAGGTTATAACGTTCGCGCTCGGCGGCCGAGACGGGGGCCAACCGAAGCTCTGGCCCGAGTCGAGGTCCGCTGGAGCGCCCTGCTAGCTCGGGCCGCACGCAGAGATCTCTTCAGCTTTGTGGGAATCTCCAGGGGAAAGAAGCGATCAGACGAATAGGCGTAATCCTCTCCGCTCTCGTCTACCACGCGCAGATAGCCGTGCTTCTCCGCCTCATCGTCCGAGATGACGCGATAAAGCTTGCCGACTTCGAGGGAAGCCGCGTACCCCTTGTTCTTCACGCATACGGCGAACGTTGCTCGCGGTTTAGACGTTCTCATCTGCTCTCATCCAGAAACGGCCGCTTCAGCTTGAGAACCTTCCTGCCGATCCCATGGGCCTCGTGCCAGTGAACCTCGGCCTGGCGAATGGTCCCATCCCTGAGCTTGACCGTTGCCCGGCCCTTCATCTTCCTCCATTGCGCCCTGCCTTTGCTGTTAAGCGACCAGCCCGAAGGGCTCCGTTAGGCCGAGATCTTCTGTACAACCACGGGTAGTTTGCTGAGCGTAAGCTGTTTGAGATCGACCTTTCGGCTAGCGTTATCGATGTCGATCCCCACGACATTTCCCTCGGCGTCGTAATCAACAACAATCCCCTCGGAGATTTCCCTGCTTTCGACGCTCGACCGCTCCGACAGGTCGATATAAAGCGAGTCGGTATCGGGATAATAATTGAGCTTCATGGCTTGAACCCTCTGTCTGGAAAAGCATTGTGAATCGTCACCTTGTCTTCCAAGGTGATGACTCTCAAGATCCGTCCCCCAAGCTCCTCGATCTCGCCCCAGAATCGATACCGGTTCCCTTCCTGCGGTTCACTTCTGAGCGGACCCTCCAGAACACTAATGCACCACTCCTTAGCGATGATTCGCCTTCTTCACCCTTCGCCTGTCGCGTCCACGATCGGGAAAGTTTTGCCCGACGGAAGTTCGAGCCGCGTGATACGCCACCTTGCCGTCATTCCCCATTGACGGATTCAACCTTCACAGGCGCCAGCTCGTCGGCAATCAGCGGCCGCGGCTTGTCCGCGTCGCCACCAGTGGGGCGTGTTAGCCGATCTCGATACGTCTTGTCCGCAGACCGGCCCGCTTGGCAGCCTTGATCTGGCGGTCGTCGCACGACACGAAAAGCTCTGCCCCCCACTCCAGCGCACAGGCGACATGAAGTGCATCCATGGCGCGGAGAAGGTTGGTTTCCAGCAGGAACGTCGATCTGGCGATGACGGCAGGTGTGAGGTTGACAATGACGGCATCCGCCACGTCCTCTGACAACCGGCTCTTTGCCGCGATGTACTCTTGCCGAGACAGCCGCTTCTCTCGCACCCACCGGTTCAGGGCGGAGATGATTTCCGGAACGCAGACAACGCTGAGCGCGAGCGCCGATGTCGCCCGGCAGACATTATCGACCTCCTGGCTCCCTTTCTCGTCAACATATCGCTTGGCAAAGGCAGAGGAGTCACACAGCGTCTTCATGTCAGGACGCTTCGCGCTCTTCTAGGATGGCTCTTGCCAAATGAACACCCCGAGCTGAAAGCCTCAGTCCCGGCCTCTTCCATGAGGGTTCCTTGGCTTCTCCCGCCCCGTAAGGGGAGATCTCTGCAACGGGTTTCCCATGCCGAAGCACAATGACCACCTCACCGCCCTCCACGTCCGAAAACAGTTCTGAAGCGCGATTGCGGAATTCCGTGAACGTAACGGTCTTCATATCA
>JACPSX010000289.1 GCA_016193065.1 Candidatus Tectimicrobiota bacterium
TGATGCCGGGCTGGCTGAGCTTCTTCTTCAATGAGGGGCACCCGATGTGGGGGTACGGGAGCGAGAAGATTGTGACCGGGAAGGCGAGATGAGCGGGGTCCGGCCCGTCTCGCGCCGCGGCGGGTGGGCTCAGGCGGCCGGGCCGACGGCGGCAGCAAGGATCGGGCGATAGGATGCTGTATCTCTGGCTTCTGGCAATCGTCCTATTGTTTCTCGTCTGGGAAAAACTCCTCCATGAGAGGCGTATCCGCGCCATCCGGATCCGCATCTTCGTGAACGGCACGAGAGGGAAGACCTCGGTTACGAGGATGATCGCCTCCGCTCTACGCGGGGCGGGAATTCGAACCGTGGCGAAGACGACGGGGGACCGACCGGTCTTCATCCATCCGGATGGGAGAGAGGAAATTCTCCGCCGCCGCGGGCCGGCCCGAATTCAGGAGCAAATCTCCTTCGTCGCCAAGGCGGCCGCGCTGGGGGCCGAGGCGATCGTAGTGGAGTGCATGGCCGTCGAGCCCCGCCTTCAGTTTGTTTCCGGAGCGAGGATCATCAAGCCCACCGTGGGTGTCATCACGAACGTCAGGGCGGATCATCTGGAGACGATGGGCGATACGCTGGACGACATTGCGGGGGCTCTCAGCCTGACGATTCCATCCGCGGGAAGTCTGGTCGTCGGCGATCCGTCCTATCTGGATTTTTTTAGAAGAAAGGCGGCAAAGAAGAACACGGTGCTGCGCTCCGCGTGGGCGGCTCCGCAGGGGTTGCACGGCGCCGATCCGGAGCTCCTTTTCCCGGAGAACGCCGCCGTGGCCAGAGAGGTATGTTCGCTCCTGAACGTGAATCTGTCCGGGGAATCGGGTCCTGTAGGGAGGACGGGGGTGGTCAGGGTACCCGTGCGAGGGCGGAGGATCCATTTCGTCGACGCCTTCTCGGCGAACGATGTGCAATCGAGCGCGATCGCGCAGGAGGCGGTTCTAAGCCGGTACGACTGTCCTCGACCGTTCGTCGCTCTCCTGAACAACCGCGCGGACAGGCCGCTGAGGATGCGCTCGTTCGTGTCCTATCTGTCCGGTCAGGATGGGTACGAGTACATCGTCCTGGTTGGAGAGAGCCGCTGGTCGGCCCGGAGATTGTTGCGCCGGGAGGGAAGAAGACAAAGGGTTCTGGTTCTCGGGACCCGGGATCCGGCCAAGCTCCTGGATGAAATTTGCCGCGCGATTTCCCAATCGGAGTTCACCCTTTTCGGATTGGGCAATTTTCGGGGCGTGGGCGCCCGCCTGTCGGACCATCTTTACCGCGAATCGGAGGATCGGGGTGAATTATGTTGACTGAGTCAATCGCTATCGGGCTGGTCGTCGGCTTCCTCTTCTACGAGAGGATCGGATTTTCGCCGGGAGGCCTCGTTGTTCCGGGGTACGTTGCCCTTTTCCTGGATCGTCCCTTGGTGCTTTTCTGCGCTTTGGCGATCGCCTTTGTCGTCTATGGCGTGGTGCGCCTGCTCGCCGAAGTGACGATCACCTACAGCCGGCGGCGCTTTCTGCTGATGGTGATTGCCGGTTTTGGATTCCAGCGTGCTCTGGAGGCCCTGGTTTTTCCCGTCGTGCCTGCAAGCACGGAGATTCAGACGATCGGGTATATAATTCCCGGATTGATTGCGAACGACATGGACCGGCAGCGCGTCGTTCCCACGGTAGCTTCCCTCGTCATCGTGGCTGTGATCGTGCGTTTGATTCTGATCATTCTGGGTTACATGGGCCGATGAACTCCGATCGGATGAGGAAGATGCGAACTTCGCGGATTCTGCTCATTGCTCTTTGCGCCGTCGCCGTCCAGCTCGGGGTGGACGGCTCCAGGGCCTTCGTGCGTGATCCCGTCCTTGAAGACATGACGGCCGCCGCGAGACTTGCAAAACGCGCCATGGAGATCCTCAAAGAAGAAAGTGTGAAAAGGGGAATTGCGATCGATCATGGAACGGACCCGAATGAAACCGGGCTTATCGGGGCGGAGTATTCGGATCTGACCACGACGCTGGGATCGCTTGAATCCAAGAGAACATCAACAAATCCGAACTTCGCCGGGATCGTCGTGGAAATGCTTCACAGGGCTGGCGCAAAGCAAGGGGAGCAGGTCGCCGTAAGCCTTTCGGGGTCCTTTCCGGCCCTGAACGTAGCCGTATTTTCCGCGCTTCAGGTTTTGAAACTGCGACCGATTCTGATCAGTTCGGTGGGGGCCTCCGCATACGGGGCCAATGATCCAGAGTGGACATGGTTGGATATGGAAAGGAGTCTGAGAGAGAGGGAAGTGTTCCCATATGCTTCGAGAGCGGCATCGCTGGGGGGCATCGCCGAGGGCGGGGGCGGTTTGGGGGAGCACGGGATCCTGATGGGATTGGCCGCTATACACCGAAACGGGGTTCGGCATCTGGATGAGAGAGGGTCCGCGACCCTGGGAAACGATATAAAAATCCATGTGTCGCTCTATGAGTCTGAACTGGGCAGGGAAAAACTGGCGGCGTTTATCAACGTCGGCGGCTCGTTGACGTCCCTGGGAGAATGCCGTGATGCCGGCTCCCTCCCCGTCGGTCTGGTGCTCAAGCTCCCCAGGTCGACATGTCCCGGGAGGGGGCTGATTTCGCAAATGGCCGAGAAGGGCGTACCCGTAATCCACCTGCTGAACATCAGGCGCATCGCAACTCGCTACGGCCTGCCGGTTGATCCGATCCCCCTGCCTCCCGTTCCTGACGGGAAAGCGATGAGGCCGGGTAAGTATTCTCTTCCCGTTGTCCTGACTGGACTGGTCGTTTTGTTGGCGGCATTGTCCCTTGAATTCCGGAAAAAGGACTAAACCTGTCACAAAAATGCCCGGTTTACCTCCTCCCTACACCCCTCAGGGGGGTATGGAGGAAGAGGGGAATTGTTGTTCGCCTTGCGAAATCCCCCCTTCCCCCCTTTTTAAAGGGGGGAACAGGGGGATTTTCTTCAGTACAGGAACATGGGCTTGTTGAGAACGCGGGTGACCTTGGGCTTGTAGTTCTCCACGTCGTACAACTCATCTATGTCCACCCGCTTCACGCCCTGCGTCAGCGTCTCGATGGGCAGGGTCGTGTACTTTCCCTCCCTTAACGCGACCATCTTGCCGTAGTCCTTCTTCAGGGCCAGATCCGTGGCCAGATTCGCAAAGCTGATCGCCACCATACGGTCCAGAGCATCGGGCTCCCCGCTCCTCATCAAATAGGCCACTTTCTGATAGACCGTACGGACGCCGAGGATTTCCTTGATGGCCTCTTCCGTCAGCGCGCCGATGCCGCCCAGCTTCCGATGCCCGTAGGCATCCTGCTGACCGTACTCGACGACGTTCCCCCCGATCATCTGTGCCCCCTCGGAAATGGTCATGATGGCGTAGTTGCTTGGATTCCTCTGTTTGTCCTCCCAGAGGAACCGGGCCAATTTGTCGGGATCGAACGGCACCTCCGAGATAATCGCCCGGTCCACCCCGGCCAGATACGCGGAGATCAGGGACGTTTCACCGGAATTCCTGCCAAACAGTTCGACCACGGCGATGCGCTCGTGGGATCCGGCGACTGTGCGAAGCGCGGTGATGAAATCCACGCTGCGGGTCACCGCCGTCGAGAAGCCGATACAGTAGTCAGTACCGTACACGTCGTTATCCATGGTCTTGGGGATGGCGATGATCGGGACTCCCTCCTTATGCAGGCGGAGAGAGTAACTCTGCGTATCATCGCCGCCGATGCTGATCAGCACGTCCAGCTTCAGGTGCTCGATCACCTTCAAGACGTGAAGAGTGAAATTCACTGGTTCCTTCTCCTCGAGGAGACCGTGCTCCGGCATGCGCAGGTACGCGGGGATCTCTTTTTTTTCCACCGCTGCTGGGTTGGTCCGGGAGGTATGCAGGAATGTCCCTCCCGTGCGGTCCACCGTCCGGGTGTTCGCTTTGCTCAGCGGCAACGTCAGCTTTCTACTCTGCTCGGGCGCATCGATGTTGTACTCCAGCAGTCCCGCCCAGCCGCGTCGGATACCAATGATCTCAGCTCCTGCATCCGTCGCATGATAGACAACCGCCTTAATACAAGCGTTTAAACCGGGGACATCCCCACCGCCGGTTAAGATTCCAATTCTCATGGTGCTTTTACCTCCAAAGACCGAACTGCGACCGGGTTCCGCCCCGGCTTTCAAGTTGCATAGTAAAAAGGTACATCGCCTTTCCTTAATTGCCACATCTTTTAGTCCTGGTTTGACCTTGAGCTCCTCAAACCTGGCTCGGTTGACCCAGGAAAATAAAGCAATCACATCATTTACGCTTTTCCATTTTCCGGAGTAATCTTTCCCTATCCAATAAACCAAAGGACACGTCCCGATCATGCCACCCTTGCGGTACGCTTCTCTTGCTTCCCGAAGAGGATTTCTATTCATTTTTTGCGATCCTGAAGAAGTGAGTCCGACCAGGCTTTAGGGCCTGTCGGCAAAATCTGTCTGCGCGAAAGGAGGTGAAAACCATGAAGGAAAAAGACAACGACTCCTCCAAGAAATCGTCTTTGATGACTCGCCGGACGTTCCTGAAAGGGGGAGCCCTCACAACGGCTGCCCTCTCCACCGGGGTGCTTGGGGCCGAGGTTGGTGAGGCCCACCTCGCTCTGGAAGACTATCCCTCGGCATTAAAAAGGGCCACGGTGACCCTGAAGGTGAACGGCCTGCGCCACCGCCTGGAGGTGGAACCCAGAACCACCCTGCTGGAAGTCCTCCGGGAAGAGCTCCAGCTCACGGGCACCAAAAAGGGGTGCGACCGGGGCCAGTGCGGCTCCTGCACGGTACTGCTCAATGGCCGCCCTGTCTACTCCTGTCTGTCTCTGGCCATTGAGGCGGTGGGCAAGGAGATTCTCACCATCGAGGGGATCTCGGACGGGGAGACGCTGCACCCCGTGCAGCGGGCCTTCGTCCAGGAGATGGGGCTGCAGTGCGGCTTTTGCAGTCCGGGGCAGATCCTGGCCACCGTGGCTCTCCTGGGCAAGAACCCCAGCCCCAGCGAGGCCCAGATCCGCCAGGCCCTGGCCGGGAATCTTTGCCGCTGCGGCGCTTACCCCATGATCTTCAAATCGGTGCAAACGGCAGCGCGCCTGCGCTAGAGAAAGGGGGGAAATCCCGTGGCCGAAACCTTTTCCATAATCGGAAAGCCTTTGCCACCTCACGACGGGGCGGACAGGGTCTGCGGAAGAGCGGAGTACACCGCCGACGTAAAGCTCCCCGGTCTCCTGTACGCCAAGATCCTGCGCAGCCCTTATCCTCACGCCAGGGTGACCAAGCTGGACACCCGCAAAGCAGCGGCTCTGCCCGGGGTCAAAGCCGTTCTGACCTTCAGAGACGTGGCCGCTGTTCCCGCCGGTCCTGCCCTGGGGAAGCAGAAAAGCGTGCTTGGCGAGACGGTCCGCTTTGTCGGGGACGGCGTGGCTGCCGTAGCCGCCGTCCGGGAATCCATCGCCGAGGACGCTCTGCGGCTCATCGAGGTGGAGTATGAGCGCCTCCCCTTTGTCCTGGACCCCGAGGAAGCCCTGAAACCCGAAGCTCCCAAAATCTATCCCGAGGGGAACTTGCTCGGGGGGAAGCCGCTCGTCTTCAATCGGGGGGATGTCGAAAAAGGGTTTGCCGAGGCGGACCGGATCTTTGAAGAAACCTATACGACCCCCATTGGAGTCGGCAATGCCATGGAGCCCCGGGCCACGCTGGCTCGTTGGGAGAGGGGGAAACTGACCGTCTGGCTTTCCAGCCAGGCTCCTTTTGGGGCCAGAGCCTACCTGGCCTCAGCCCTCAAGATGCCCGAGAACCGCGTCCGCGTCATTTCCACCTATGTAGGGGGAGGCTGGGGGACAAAGGCCGGTCCCCACGGAGACGAGGCGGTCTGTGCGTTGCTGGCCAAAAAGGCCGGCGCGCCGGTTCTTCTCAACTTCACCCGAGAAGAGGAGATGCTGTGCGCCCACATCCGGTATGCCATGAAGATGACCTTCAAGGCCGGGATCAAGAGAGACGGCACACTGACGACCCTCTCCGTGAAGATGATCGGTAATCAGGGTGCTTACGCCTCCGCCTTTGGAGATCTGGGCACCCAGGCGACCCATCTCTACCAGATCCCGAACCTGCGGACGGAGCGCTACCGGGTGCACACGAACACTCCCAGTGCAGGACCTGTGCGAGGCGTGGGGGACCCCTATGAAACCTTTGCTCTGGAGCAGCTCGTGGACATGATGGCCCACGAATTGGGCCTGGATCCGTTGCAGGTGCACCTGAAAAACATCGTCCGCACGGGTACCGACATCGATGGCTCCAAGGTTTCCAGTTCGGGGCTGGAGGAGTGCATCCGGAAAGGAGCTGAAAAAATCCGCTGGGAAAGCAGGGGAAAACCGGGAGCCGCTGCAGGAAGCAAGAAGCGGGGCCTGGGGATGGCCCTCACGGATCGCACGGGCGGAGTCGGACCCTCGTCGGCCGTGGTCAAGATCAACTTCGATGGCAGCGTGAACCTCCTGATGGGGGCTACCGACATCGGCACGGGGAGCCGCACTTCCATCTGCCAGGTGGTGGCCGAGGTGCTCGGCGTGGATCTAAAGGATATCACGGTGACTTCCTCGGACACGGAGATGGTCCCCTTCTGCCCCGGCACCTTTGGGAGCCGCGTCATGCATACGGCCGGCAAAGCGGCTTATGAGGCGGCGCTGGAAGCCCGAAAGAAGCTGTTTGCCGCGGCGGCATCTCAACTGAAGGCCCGGCTCGAGGAACTGGAAATCCGGGATCACGTGATCTCCGTTCTGGGAGCGCCGGACCGCAAGATTCCACTGAAGGAAGTGACCCAGAAAGCAGGTGTCATGTTCATCGGCAGTGCCAGCACCATGCAACCCGTGAGACCGCAGACGGCAAGGCAGTACGGCGCCCAGTTTGCGGAAGTGGAGGTGGACACGGAGACCGGTCAAGTGGCGGTCCTCCGGGTGGTGGCTGCTCACGATGTAGGAAGGGCCATCAACCCGCAAATCATCGACAATCAGATCGAAGGGGGAGTCATCCAGGGGATCGGGATGGCCTTTTCCGAGCGGCTCCTCTTCGACCGGGCGACGGGGATTCCCCTCAACGCCGATCTCCTCGACTTCAAGGTTCCCACGATGATGGAGCTCACGGTGATCGAACCGATCCTGGTGGAGGCGAACAACCCCTTGGGACCCTTTGGCGCCAAAGGGGTGGGAGAGGGGCCGGTCCAAATTCCCATGGCTGCCATTGCCAATGCTTTCTTTAACGCTACTGGCCGCCGGATCAAGGAGCTCCCCATGACCCGCGGCATAGTGCTGGCAGCCCTCTAGGCGGAAGGGAGGTGAGTGAGATGAAGAGCTTTGCTTACGTTCCGGCGACTTCCACGAAAAGCGCCGTTGCCCTTCTGGGACGGGCGCGGGGAAAAGCGAGGGTCATGGCCGGGGGGACGGACCTCCTCGGGGAGATGAAGGATAACCTGATCAGCCCTGAACAGATTGTCGGCTTGAAGCCCGCAGCCGATCTGAACTATGTGAAGGCCGAGGCTTCCGGCCTGCGGATCGGGGCTCTGACTCCCTTGAGCGAGCTGGCCGAGCATAAGGTCGTGAGGGAACGGTACCCGATTCTCGTCCAGGCGGTCGAGCAGATTGCCACTCCACAACTGCGCAATATGGGGACCGTGGGGGGAAATCTCTGCCAGCGCCCCCGTTGCTGGTATTACCGGGGGGCCTCCTTTCCCTGCCTGAAGAAGGGGGGGGAGATTTGCTACGCCGTCAATGGGGAGAATCTCTACAACGCGATTCTGGAGGGGGGACCTTGTTACATCGTGCACCCTTCCGACTTGGCTTCTCCTCTCCAAGCCCTGGGTGCGAAGGTCAAGATGGCGGGCCCGAAAGGGGAGCGCACAGTTCCCCTGGAGAAGTTCTTCGTTCTTCCCCGGGTCAATGCGAAGAAGGAGAACATCCTGGGGCAGGAGGAGATTCTCACGGAGATTCAGGTGCCGGCCGTCCCCGCGACGATGCGCGGGACCTACGTGAAATTCAAGGAGCGGGGGAGCTGGGATTTTGGCCTGGTCAGCGCCGCCGCCCTGCTGGATATTCGGGACGGAATCTGTCGGGAGGCGCGCATTGTCCTGGGAGCCGTGGCGCCCGTTCCGTACCGGGCCGCGCGGGCGGAGGAGGTCCTGAAAGGGAAACGGGTGGACGAGAGGCTTGCAGCTCAAGTCGCAGAAGTGGCGGTCATGGCTGCTCGTCCTATGTCCCAGAACGCATACAAGGTCAGACTGGCACAGGCTGCCGTGAAGAGGACGGTTCTGTCGCTGGCATAACTTAGGAGATAACCCTGATCCGAAGAAAAGGGCGCGTTTTGCACGTGTCATCGGCCCGCAGGGCCTGTCGCCGGGGCGCCTCCTCGATTCGCGCTACGTCACCCTGACGAGGGTCCCACTTTCGCGCGGCTCTACGGAGGCATCCCGGGTACCCGCCTGGCGGGTGTCACCCGCGGGTCCGCGCTCCTCCGATGAGGGGTTCGAATTTCGGATCCGGGATGACTTATTGAGGTAACCGGTACGGGAGACCCGGGGCAAGCCCTGCCCTAAGAAAACGCCACATCCAGCACCATCATGACCGTAAATCCGGACATCAGGCCCATGGTGGCCAGATCGCCGTATCCGCTGCGCTGGGATTCGGGCACGACTTCCTCTACCACCACGAAGATCATGGCCCCTGCGGCAAACGCCAGGGCATAGGGCAGGATCGGCCTGGCGAGGAGTACGGCGGCGGCTCCGAAAACGCCGGCTATGGGTTCCACCACGGCCGACAGCTGCCCGTACCAGAAGCTTTTCAAACGGGACACGCCCTCCCGGCGCAGGGGCATGGCCACCGCCATTCCTTCCGGGAAGTTTTGCAGGCCGATGCCGATGGCCAGCGCGATGGCGGCGGGCAGCGTGGCCGAAGAGAGACCCGCGGCGACCGCTCCGAAGGCAACGCCCACGGCCAGCCCCTCGGGGATGTTGTGCAAGGTGATGGCAAGGATCAGCAAAGTCGTCCGGCGCCAGGAGGTCGAGATGCCTTCCGCCTCCTCCATGGGAAAGTTCAGATGGAGATGGGGCAGAATCTTGTCGATCAGTTGCAGGAAACCGCCTCCCAGGAGAAAACCTACGGCGGCGGGGAACCAGACCGGCAGACCCTGTCCTTCCGACATCTCGAGGGCCGGAGCCAGCAAAGACCAGTAGCTGGCGGCGATCATCACTCCCCCGGCGAAACCGAGCGTCACGTCCAGAATCTTCCGATTCATGTTCCTGGTGAAAAAGACTCCGGCGGCTCCGAGAGCCGTCAGCAGCCAGGTAAAGCACGTGGCCAGGAAGGCTTGCGTCACGGGAGAAAAAGACTGGAAGGCGGCATAGATGGTTTCCATTGCTCATTCCTTTTTCACGGCGGATGACCCGGCGACGAGGATTCGACTCCTTGCATGAAAGATTCCATGTGCGCCTCGCCTGCGCGACGGATCATTGTATAAGAAAAGGGATCTATTTCCTATCGCGTCGTTCCCCGGGCCACAAGCAGAAAATTCCCCATTGACTTTCTTCGCCCCCAGATGCAATCTCCTCACGAAGCAATTCCTATCTAAATTATAAATTCCCTCTCCGCACGCCCAGGGTACCCCGGGGGCCCTTTGGGCGTTGCCACCCGGGGTACCCGGGGAGAGGGCAGGGTGAGGGGGCAGCACAGCGCGGCGTGCGTATCGCTGCAATGCGCGGTCGCGTGGAGTGGAGAACATGACGGGAAAGATCAGACGAGTGGTGACCGGACATGACCCGGCAGGCAAGGCCGTCGTCACGCGCGACGGCGCGGCAACCAACGTCAGGGTCCGGAAAGCGGCGGGCGGGCTGGTCTCGACGCTGATCTGGGCGACGGACGAAACACCGGCCGATATTTCCGGAAGCGCCGACCGCGCCGCGCGCGAGAGCGGCGTGGCTCCGCCGGCCAGGGGATCGGTCTTTCGAATCGTGGATTTTCCCCCGACGGACGAATCGCTCCTGCAGGACCACGAAGCGGTCACGCGGGAGATGGGGCTCGGTCACGGCGGCGCGCCGGCGCGGCATCCCCTCATGCATCGCACGAGGAGCGTCGACTACGCGATCGTGATGTCCGGCGAAATCGACATGCTGCTCGACGACTCCGAGGTCCACCTCCAGGCCGGCGACGTCGTGGTGCAGCAGGGGACGAACCATGCGTGGGTCAACCGCGGCAAGGAAAACTGCCGGATCGCCTTCGTGCTGATCGACGCCAGCGAACCAGCGGATACGGGGAAATCGGAAAAGCAGGGGGACTGAAAACACAGTGAAGGGAGAGGCAAGTGAGCACCCAGGATTGGCAACAACACGTTTCGCAGCCGCAATACTCGATGGTCGAGGAAAAAAACCGCTTCGTCGCCATGCGCGACGGCGTCCGCCTGGCCTGCGACATCTACCGGCCGGATGCCCCGGGCCGGAAATTCCCGGCGCTGCTGTCGACGTCTCTCTATGGCAAGGACGTGCAGAAGGTCACCGACGAGCGGCGCCCCTTGAGCCCGCGCCACGGCAACGGGGGGCAGGAAGCGGGAGACACGCGCTTTTTCGTGAGCCGCGGTTACGTCCATGTGGTCGCGGGCGCCCGCGGCGCCGGAGATTCCGAGGGTATCAGGGCGGGCTCTTCAATGAGGGGTTCTATCACCAGTGGTGGGGACACGTGAGCATCGGCACCATGCGGCCCCTCACGTTCAATTATTATTCCGAGGAGGAAATTCGCCGCCGCGTCGAGGCTTTGATGAAGACCCCGGAAATCCAGGACAGCCCCTTCCTTTATATCCATTTGAAGTATCCGGAAAAAAGCCCGCTGATCTTCGACTTCCTGATCGAGCCGAACGACGGTCCCTATTACTGGGAGCGCTCGGCCTACCGGAGGTTCGACCGCATCAAGATCCCGGTGCTGCTGATGGTGCGCTGGAGCGCCTGGGACATCCATCTTCCCGGCGCCTTCCAGGCGTGGGAGGGTCTCGACACCATCAAGAAGATGATCATCTTCGACTCTCTGGAAGCGACGGGCCCGAGACGCCCCTGGCGCGATCACCAGGACATCATCCTGCGCTGGTACGACCACTGGCTCAAGGGCAACGACACGGGGATGATGGACGAGCCCCCGATCCGCATCCTGGTGAAGGGCACGAACGAGTGGCGCGACGAGCACGAATGGCCGCTCCAGCGCACGCAGTGGACCAGGTTCTGGCTCCAGCCCGGCGGCGGGCTTTCGACCACTCCGGGCGGCGAGGACAAACAGACGTTCACGAACGATCCCTTCCTTCTTCCGGGCAAGACCTCTCCCTGTGTGAAATTCTCCACACCCGCGCTGGACAGCGAGCTGGAAATCACCGGTCCGGCGGCTCTCTACCTATTCGCGTCGATCGACCGGCCGGAAGCGGCCTGGATCGTCAACGTCAAGGACCAGGCCCCGGACGGCAGCACGCGCATGGTCACCAAGGGCTGGCTGCGCGCCTCGCACCGCAAGCTCGATCCGTCCCGCTCCAAACCCTACAAGCCCTATCACCCGCACGACGAGAATGTGCCGGTGCCGGTGAACGAAGTCGTCGAATACGCGATCGAGCTGCGGGATATGTCCATGGTGTTCCAGAAAGGGCACCGTCTCGTTCTGGAGATCCGGGCGCAGGACGCGCTGGTCGAAGAGCCGATCTGGTATCACCAGACGAGCGCGCTGGTGACGAACCACACCGTCCACTGCGGAGGCGCGCACGCGTCGTACCTGCTGCTGCCCGTGATCCCGAGGTAATCGCCGCACCCTAGTGTCCTGAGTCAGAAATCCGCGCACGAAGTTCCCCTCTCCCCCAGCGGGCATAAGCGCTAACATAACCCCCCTTTGGAAAAGGGGGGGCAGGGGGGATTTTGAGGATTGACAGGGAGAAATTGACCAGTTACCTTCTTTCTCCTACGCATCCTGTCGGCCGTTCGAAAGCGAAGAAACACTTCTCTCCATTGCCCGGGCCAGCGCGGTGGGGTCAACTCGTTCCTCCGCATATGGGATGAAGTATGCAGTGGATGGAACAGTCCGTGCTCCGGCAGGAGCAGAGGTCTTTGTGTGAACCGTGTGGGTCATCGAATCCGGAAAAACCCGCCCGCGGTTTGTCACCGCCTATCCTCGATAGGCGCCCTGGAGGCTAGGAGTATGCGAGCGCTCGATGCCGTGGTTCTGACACATGATATCCCCGAACATGGATTAAAGGAAGGTGACGTTGGGGCGGTCGTGCATCGTTACGAGGAACGGGACGCTTTCGAGGTGGAGTTTGTGACCGCCGAGGGGAAGACCGTGGCTGTTCTCACCCTGAAGGAATCCGACCTGCGGCTCATGGAAGGGGATGAGATACTCCACGTGCGGCAGATGGCCTCGGCCTGAAACTCATACCGTCCGCCCGGTTTCCATAAGCATCCGAATTCCGCTGCCGCAAGACCAATCACGTTCACCTGGCCCTTCAGATGAGCGAGGTTCCTCTATCCCGCATGAAAAAGCTCTTGCAAGCCTGATCCCGTTTCCCGCGCGTCCCCGGCAGCACTCGCTTGAGCAACGTCGCGCCTTGTTCGCGGCTCCAGCTCCGTGGCACCTGCTGCTGCCCGTGATCCCGAGGTAGGCGCCGTGCCATAGTTTCCCGGCGGCCCGCCGCGAGGCTTGTTCACCGATCGAGCCGGCGGCGAACCTCGGCGATATAGTCGATCTGCGCTTCGATTGTGGTGAGGCCTTTTCTCATGGTGGGGAAGCAGGCATGCGTTCCCCCGAAATCCCGCCAGCGCTTCATGGTGTCGGCGGCTTCCGCGGGGGTGTTGGCCTCACGCGCGATGAGTTCGCGGCCGAAGTCCGCGGCCGACCGGCCGGCTTGGGACAGGTACTTTTCCACCCGTGTCCAGTCTTCCTGTGCCTTCTCCAGCGAGGCCGTAAAAATGAAGCCGTCTCCCAGTTTGGCGGCCCGCCGGAACGCCGGGTCCGTGAAGCCTCCGAACCATATGGGAATCATTCGGCGCGGGCGCGGGTTGATACAGGCGCGATCGATCCGGTCGAACTCGCCCTGGAAGGTGACCAGGGGTTCGCTCCAGAGCTGGCGCAGGAGGCCCACCTGCTCGCTCAGGCGTC
>JACPSX010000256.1 GCA_016193065.1 Candidatus Tectimicrobiota bacterium
ATGGAGTCGGCGATGCGGTCCTTGATCAAGATCTTGCCCTCCGGTCTTTTCCCGCCGAGCTTGTCCCACAAATCGGCTTCGGTGACTGTGACGTCGGCAAATTCCTCCCTCGCCAGTTCGTATCCCCAGTCCCGGAAGGCCCCCTCGGTGAACTTCATGATGTTCCCTTTATGGACCAGGGTGACGCTGTCTCTCTGATGATCCAGAGCATAGCGGATCGCCTTGCGCACCAGCCGCTTCGTTCCCGTCACACTCATGGGTTTGATGCCGATCCCCGAATCCGGCCGAATCTTCTTCCCCATTTCCTTGGAGAGAAACTCGATGAGCTTCTTCGCCTCCGGGGTCCCCTCCTTCCACTCGATTCCGGCGTAAACATCCTCGGTGTTTTCCCGATACACGACGATATCCACCTTCTGGGGTTCCTTGACGGGGCTGGGGACTCCGGAAAAGTAGCGCACCGGACGCACGCAAGCGTACAGGTCGAGAAGCTGGCGGAGGGTCACGTTCAAGCTGCGGATTCCTCCTCCCACGGGAGTAGTCAATGGACCCTTGATGGAGACCACGTATTCCTTAAAAGCCTGCACGGTTTCATCGGGAAGCCAGTTCCCCACTTTCTTATAGGATTTTTCTCCCGCCAGAACTTCCATCCAGTGGATCTTACGCCTGCCGCCGTATGCCTTCTGGACAGCCGCATCGAAGACCCGGACCGACGCAGCCCAAATATCGGGACCGGTGCCGTCCCCTTCAATAAACGGGATGATGGGCTGGTCAGATACCTGAATACCGCCATCAGGGCGAATCGTGATCTTCTCACCTACTGCCATGTTTTCCTCCCACCCCTCCGGACGACTACGTTATTTACTCAATTTCTCCCCCTCTCCCCACCCTCTCCGCACCCAGAGGGCAAGCTGAGGGGGTGTGATCGCGCGCGGCAAAGTGCATAGGACTTTACTTTTGCAGTCCTCACTAGTTGCCCTTCGCAACCGCAAGTGCCCCTCCAGCTTTCAGCATGGCAATTTCCCGGTCGGTCAGGTTGTGGCGGACGGGGATCTCAACTCCTCGAGTCAGGTTCTTGACAACCAACTTCCCACGTAGGTCGGAGACCGCTACTTCCAGTTGATCCCCTTGCTCGAGGCGGACGAAGTCCTCCTCGTTGCCCAGGGTTAAAGGCAGGATTCCGAAATTGATCAGATTCGCCAGATGAATGCGAGCGAAGGATTTCGCGAGTACCGCCTTCACCCCCAGGTACATGGGAGCCAGAGCCGCGTGCTCCCGGCTCGAACCTTGCCCGTAGTTCGCTCCGCCCACGACGACTCCTCCCTTACTCTTGCGGGCACGCTCGGGGAAGGTCGGATCTACTCCTTCAAAAACATAAGCGGAAATCGCCGGAATGTTGGAGCGCAGAGGCAGGATCTTGGCGCCGGCGGGCATGATGTGATCCGTAGTGATATTATCCCCTACCTTGAGTAGAACCTCTCCGCGGATAACTTCCGGCATCCTCTCCTTCACGGGAAGCGGCTTGATGTTGGGACCCCGGATCACCTCAATTTTCTCGGGCTCGGCCGCCGGAGAAAGGATCAGGTTATCGTCCACGATGAACTCGGCGGGCCACTCCACCCGGGGGGGCGTCCCCAGGGTGCGGGGATCCGCGATCACGCCGGCGAGCGCGGTAGCTGCTGCTACCTCGGGACCCGAAAGATAGATCCGGGCATCCTTCGTACCGCTGCGGCCCTCGAAGTTGCGGTTGAAAGTGCGCACGGAGACAGCGCCCGAGGGAGGTGCCTGCCCCATGCCGATGCAGGGCCCGCAGGAGCTTTCCAGGATCCGGGCGCCGGCCGCAATCACATCAGCCAGGCCTCCGTAGGCGGTGAACATACGCAGGACCTGGTTCGACCCCGGGCTCATCACCAGGCTGAGATCCGGGTGAACCGTTTTCCCCTTGAGGATGGCGGCCACCGTCATCAGATCCCGGAAAGAAGAATTGGTGCAACTGCCGATGGCTACCTGTTGGACCTTGGTCCCCGCCACCTCCTCCACTTTGCAGACGTTGTCCGGCATGTGCGGCCTGGCAATCAGGGGCTCCAGCCGGTTCAGGTCGATCTCGATAACCTCCTCATAGGCGGCATCCGGGTCAGCGCTCAGCGGAACCCAGGACTGCTCCCTTTTTTGCGCCCTCAGGTAGGCCCGGGTAACTTCGTCGCTGGGGAAAACGGACGTGGTCGCCCCCAGTTCAGCTCCCATGTTTGTGATCGTGGCCCGCTCGGGAACCGACAGAGTTTTCACCCCTTCCCCAATGTACTCAATAATCTTCCCCACGCCGCCCTTGACAGTCAGACGGCGCAACAACTCCAAGATAATGTCCTTGGCCGAGACCCAGGGCTGGAGCCGGCCGCTCAAATGAACTCCGACCACTTTGGGCGTGGTCAGGAAGAAAGGCTGGCCCCCCATGGCCAGGGCCACATCGAGCCCGCCGGCGCCGACGGCGATCATGCCCAGACCACCTCCCGTGGGGGTGTGGCTGTCAGAGCCCAGCAGAACCTGGCCCGGCACGCCGAACCGCTCCAGATGAACCTGGTGGCAGATGCCGTTGCCCGGCCTGGAAAAGGTAATCCCGTACTTGGCTGCTATGGACTGCAGGAAGCGATGATCGTCGGCATTCTCGAAGCCGGTCTGCAGCATGTTGTGATCGACATAGCTTACCGACAATTTGGTGCGGACCCGGGGGATGCCGAGGGCCTCATACTGAAGATAGGCCATCGTACCCGTCGCATCCTGAGTCAAGGTCTGATCGACCCGAATCCCGATCTCACAGCCGGGTTTCAGTTCCCCCGAAACCAGATGTTCTTTCAGGATCTTCTGGGTCAAGTTGGCGCCCACGAAATCTTTCCTCCAGAAGCGAAATTTCCAGGAGCCCCCCACCCAGGACAGCCCGCGGACCCGCGATGGTCCGCCCAAGAGCAGACGGATAGTAGCAACGCCCCCCCGATCCTGTCAAGGACTTTCCCCCCCTGCGAAAGCCGTGTGGGGAACCGACGCGCGCATTCCTCGCAGGGACTGTCCAAGCCCCCGAAGAGCATATGGCGCGAGGCCGCCAAGAGAGAGACATCAGAC
>JACPSX010000292.1 GCA_016193065.1 Candidatus Tectimicrobiota bacterium
GAACCCCGCCTCCGGGACCCGATTTTTATCTGCGACTACCCTCTGGACGTATCCCCCCTGGCCAAGAAGAGGGAGGACAACCCGCAGCTCGTGGAACGGTTTGAGCTTTTCATGGCGGGCATGGAAGTGGGAAATGCCTACACGGAGCTCAACGATCCCATCGACCAGCGCCAGCGCTTCCTCGAACAGGTCAGGAGGAAAGAAGCGGGAGACGCGGAGGCTCATGCCATGGACGAGGATTATCTGCGGGCCCTGGAATACGGCATGCCTCCCACGGCGGGCGTGGGGATCGGAATCGACCGGCTGGTGATGCTCCTGACCAACAGTCCCTCGATCCGGGATGTGATTCTTTTCCCCCTCCTGCGGCCCGAAACGGAGGGGTAGCTCTCGTGTCTTTCGAGCTGAAAGTGGGATTGCGCTACCTGAGGGCCAAGCGCAAGAACCGGTTCATCTCTCTGATCACCATCATCTCCATCACCGGGATCGCCGTGGGCGTCATGGCCCTCGTTGTGGTGATCTCGGTCATGACGGGTTTTGACGAGAACCTGCGCGACAAGATCGTCGGCACCCAATCCCACGTGATCGTCCAAAAGTTGGGCAACACGCCCATGCTGGAGTATGAACGGGTCATCGACCGGGTGCGCCGTCTCCCCCATGTGAAGGCGGCCTCCCCGTTCATCCTGAGCCAGGTCATGCTGACCTCCCGGAATTCCGTAGCCGGAGCCGTGGTGCGGGGGATCGATCCCGCCCGGGAAGGAGGGGCGGCCCCCCTGGCTCGCAACCTGAAAGAGGGCAGCCTGGACGGACTGAGAGAGCGGGCGGAAGGAGCGGCGGAGGAAGGGATCATCCTGGGCCGGGAGCTGGCCCGAAACCTTGGGGTTTCACTGGGAGACAAAATCTCCATGGTCTCGCCCCTGGGTGCCATGTCCCCGCTGGGCGTTGTCCCCCGGATCCGCAACTTTCAGGTGACTGGAATCTTCGATACGGGGATGTACGAATACGACAGCAGCCTGGCCTACATCTCCCTGCGCGCGGCCCAGGGGTTTTTCAACCTGGGGCTGGGAGTAAGCGGGGTCGAGGTGCGGCTGGACGACATTGATCTCTCCGATCAGGTGGCGGCCCGCATTCAAGACGATCTGGGCTTCCCCTTCCTGACCCTGGACTGGAAGCGCATGTACCGAAGCCTGTTCTCGGCCCTCAAGCTGGAGAAGATCACGATGTTCGTGATCCTGGTGCTCATCGTCCTGGTGGCGGCCTTCAACATCGTGAGCACGCTGACCATGGTGGTCATGGAAAAGGGCAAGGACATAGCGATCCTCAAGGCGATGGGAGCCACCAACCGCAGCATCCTGTCCATTTTTATGATTGAAGGAGCCGCGGTGGGGGTGGTCGGTACGCTGGTTGGCTTCGGGGGCGGCCTGCTCATCGCCTCCTCTCTCAACGAGATCGTGATTTTCGTGCAGAACTCCCTGAACAGCCTCTTCCATCTCAACCTGGATCTTTTCCCCCGCAGCATTTACTTCCTGGACAAGTTCCCGGTGCGGATTATCCCCTTTGACGTCATGTTGATCGCCATCACTTCGGTGGTCATCAGCCTGCTGGCTACCGTGTATCCGGCCTGGCGGGCCTCCCGCCTGGACCCCGTGGAGGCTCTCCGCTATGAATGAGCCGGTTCCTCTCATCTCCATCCGCCAGCTCCACAAGTCTTTCCCCGCGGGCTCCCAGGAGATCCATGTTCTGCGGGGGCTCGATCTGGAGGTCTATGCCGGGGAGATGCTGGGGATCGTGGGAGTCTCCGGTGTGGGCAAGAGCACCCTGCTGCAAATCCTCGGAGGATTGGAGAGCCCCACGAGCGGCGCAGTTACCTACGGGGAAGTCGATCTCTTCCGGCTCGGAAACGGCGCCAAGGCGGCCTTTCGCGACCGCAAGATCGGGTTCGTGTTTCAGTTTCACTACCTCCGGCCGGAGTTCACCGCTCTGGAGAATGTCATGATGCCCCTGCTCATCGGCCGGGAGCCGCCCGCCCTGGCTGCCGCCACGGCCCGCAAGCTTCTGGCAGAGGTCGGTCTGGAAGAGCGACTGGAGCACAAGCCGGCTGAACTCTCGGGAGGAGAGCAGCAAAGAGTGGCTATGGCTCGAGCTCTGGTCACGGATCCCGATGTGGTGCTGGCCGACGAGCCCACAGGAAATCTGGACGGACCTACCGGGCGGGCCATCCACCATCTCCTTCGGGAAATCAACCGGCAAAGGGGGACCACGTTCGTGATTGTGACCCACAATGAGGAGCTGGCCGGCCTCATGGATCGGGTGGTTCGGCTCAGTGACGGACGGATCCAGGCAGTCCGGGGCCTCCCCGGCGCCGTCTCCACCCCCGTGGGTCAGGAAAAGTCTTGACAAACCAGAGGGATAGCGATAAAAAAAAAGAGCCTGTGCAAGGTCCTCAGCGATGCTATAATCCCGAATTAGGAGATTGCAGCCGAGGTAGGGGGTAACTTCCTCATGTTCAAGCGGTTCACGGAGAGGGCGAGAAAAGTCATCATCCTGGCTCGGGAGGAAGCCGAGCGCTATCAGCACGAGTATCTGGGAACGGAGCATATCCTGCTGGGAATTCTCAAGGATGGTGGCGGAATCGCCATCACGGTGATGCAAAAGCTCGGCGCCGATCTCAAACAGGTTCGGCTCGAGATCGAGAGACATCTTCCCAAAAGCCTCAATACCACCATTGTCGGGGATATCCCCTTTACCCCGAGAGCCAAGAAGGTCCTTGAATATGCTGTCGAGGAAGCCCGGCTCATGGGGCACAATTATATTGGGACCGAGCATCTGCTCCTTGGCCTCATCAAGGAGAAGGAGGGCGTTGCCTCCAAGGTGCTCAATAGCCTGGGTGTTCACCTCATTGAAGC
The DNA here is from genome assembly GCA_016193065.1 of Candidatus Tectimicrobiota bacterium. Taxonomy (GTDB): domain Bacteria; phylum JACPSX01; class JACPSX01; order JACPSX01; family JACPSX01; genus JACPSX01. Next base: position 2,904 of record JACPSX010000292.1, read on the forward strand.
AAGGGAGTTGACACTAAACTTGTTACAAGAACCAGTCTCCCAAACGAAGGAAAAAACCAAGACCCCGGCCCTGGACGAGTTCGGTCGAGATTTAACGGAGCTGGCCTATCAGGGGAAACTGGATCCCGTCATCGGCCGGGAAACGGAAATCGAGCGGGTCATCCAGATCCTGAGCCGCCGCACCAAGAACAACCCGGTTCTCATTGGCGAGCCTGGAGTAGGCAAGACGGCCATCGTCGAGGGTCTCGCGCAAAGGATCGTCAACAAAGAAGTCCCATCGATCCTCTATGACCGGCGTC
>JACPSX010000293.1 GCA_016193065.1 Candidatus Tectimicrobiota bacterium
CATTTTCCGGAGCACCGATGGAGGGACAACATGGGAACGACAGAGGTAAATGGACCCCCTCTCACGCGCCGCGAATTTCTCCGAGTGTCCGGACAGGCAGGGCTGGGGGCTGTGACCCTCACGGTCGCTGGCGGAGCCTTCCTTCCCGGCCCAAGCGGGGCACAGCGCCGGGGCTCGGCCGCGATCCGGGAGATTCACATTGAGACCCGAGAGGTAAACTGGGAACTGGCCCCGGGCAAGCGGATCAAGGCTATGGCTTACAACGGCCAGATTCCCGGACCGGAGCTTCGCCTGAAGGAAGGCGAGCGAGTCCGGATCAGCCTGAAGAACTCGCTTTCCGAGCCCACGACGATCCACTGGCACGGGGTCGATGTCCCGAATTCCATGGACGGGGTGCCGGGGATCACGCAGAAGCCGGTTCAGCCCGGGGAGACGTTTATCTACGAGTTCGAGGCCCGTCCCGCCGGAACCCGCTGGTACCACACCCACTTCCAGGGGCACAGGCAACTTGACCTGGGGCTGTACGCGCCCCTGATCATCGAGCCGGGCGAGCCTGACCCATTCCCATTTGATCGCGAGTACACGCTGGTCATGGACGACTGGGCTACCGGGACTGGGACCACCGTGGCGAGAACTACCGAAGGGACGGCAGGCAGCCGCGCTGGCATGGGAGGGATGATGGGGATGATGCGCGGCATGATGGGCGGGAGCATGGGGCGGATGATGGAAGGCATGATGGGGCGCGGCGGCATGGGCACAATGATGGGCGACGGCCAGCGCTCTGCTTACGACACGATGACCATTAACGGCAAAGCGTACCCAGCTACCAAGTCACTCAAAGTTCGCAAAGGAGAGCGGGTCCGCCTCCGCCTGATTAACGCTAGCGCTGATCACACCCACGTCATTCGCCTGGCCGGCCACCGCCTGCAAGTGACCCACACCGACGGCAATCCCCTGGTCCAGCCGCTCGAGGTGGATGCCGTGCCCATCGTCCCGAGCGAGCGCTACGACGTCCTCTTCGCGGCGGATCGACCGGGAGCCTGGTTCCTCTACTGCGTCGAGCCCGGTCATGCGGCAGCCGGCGAGCAGGTCCTGGTCGTCTATGAAGGGCGCGAGGACGCGAAGCCGGAAGCGCCGGTAGAAGGCATGGCGGGCCTTGACCTCTGGCATTACAGCCTGGGCCGGAGCCGCGACATCCTTCCAGCCGCCTCCGGGCAGGAGCGTGCGTACTACCTCGTCCTGAGCGGTGGGATGATGGGATCGGATGTCTGGACGATCAACGGCAAGCAGTACCCCAGAACCGACCCGCTCCGCCTCCGGAAGGGGGACCTTGCCCGGGTGCGCTTCGAGAACCACAGCATGGAGGCCCACCCAATGCACCTCCACGGCCAGTCCTTCAAGATTCTGGAGGTGAACGGCCAGCGCCTCGTAGCGCCGATCGCGAAGGACAGCGTGGACGTTGAGGCCCACATGGGCTCTGTGGACATTGAGTTCACCGCTCACAACCCTGGAGACTGGTTCTTCCACTGCCACAAGCCCATGCACATGGAGGGCGGGATGATCACGCTGGCGAAGATCACCTGAGGGGCGCCCACAGGTGGCGGAGATTGACGAAAAGATGGATCACACTGGTAGCCCTGGGATTGGCGGTTCTGGCATGGCGAGCCGCTACCGCCCACAAGCTTCCGAACTTCCCCCAGGTTCGCTTGCAGAGCGCGGAAGTGGGGAGGGACGACTCTCTCCTCCGTCGGCTTACAGTCCAAGTGCGGGACCCAACCGGAAAGGAGCTGGTCTCAGGGGCGGAGGTGACGGTCTGGGCGCTCCACGCAACCTTCGGCTCCGGCCTCCGCGTGGAGGCGATCCAGCTTGCCCCGGCGAGAGACCCGGGAATCTATCAAGGGGAGATTCGCTTCCCTCGGGCGGGGCGGTGGGAGCTCACCATCGAGGTCATCGGTCGCTACGTCGGAGATGCCCACTTCGAACTGGATGTGACGGCCCCCTCAGTCTCCGACGAAGGACCGACGCAGGACAAGCCGGAGCTAGACTTCGACCTCCCGACGATTCGTCACCTGGCCATGGAATGGGGGCACCTGATCGGATTCGCTCTGTGGCTCGTGGCCACAGCCGTAGGGCTGCTCAACCCGGTCAGGTACCGCTGGCTCGTCCTGATCGCGACATGGGCCGCGTTTACCATCCAGGGAGTGACGGGCCTCTACAAGATGGAGTACAGCACCCCATTTGCCACCCCGCTCCGCCTCTTCAATCTGAGTCAGATACCAGGGGTGTTCTTCGCCCGAGAATATATCTCCATCCTGGTCGTCAAACACGTCCTCATGCTGACGGCCATGGCAATCACCCTGGCGCTGACCCTCCGGGTGTGGCGGGCCAAGCCTGGCGAGAGAGTCCTGTTGTGGCGCGCACTCCTGGGAGTCAACTTGACCCTTGCCCTGGCCATCGCTGCCGCTGCAGCAGTGTTGGGCTTCTATCACGCTATCGTCCTGCACTTCTCATGACCTTGAGGATTTAACTGCCTAAGTATCGGAAGGGGGAATCGTGACAACGACAGCGAACATGCCCCGACATTTGCGGAGAGTGCTCTGGGGGCTGGTGATTGTAGTCCTGCTCGGGGTTGGGGGGAAATTGTTCTGGATCAGAGCCACACAAAAGACTCCTTGGCATCCCGCTGGAAGTGCATCCAGCACAGAGGCGCCGGAATTGCGACTGCATCTCCCCACCGTCGTGGACCTGACCCCCGGCGAGAACCGCATGGTGTTCGGGTTCACCGATAGGGGTGGCCGGTTACTCACCGATAAGGACATCACCGACGTGAGAATCGTGGTCTATGATCTCAGTGGCTCCAAGCCAAAAGCTATAGGGACCGTACAGCAGGTACAGTATCTCAGGCCCGGCTGGCGCGAGATCTCGAAAGCCACCTACTATCGGGACCCGAATGTCCTTATGGATGGATTCTTTAAGGCCGTGGTCCCATTCCCTCGCGCGGGGCAGTGGGGGCTGGAGTTTGTGGTCCATCGACCCGCCAAGCTCCCCTTCTCCCAGCGCGTCTTCCCCAACGTGCTGAGCGAAAGTCTCACCCCACCGGTCGGTGCCGCTGCCCCCCGATCCAGGAATCCGACACTCAAAGAGGTCGGGGGCGACCTCTCCAAACTGGACTCGGATCCCCGGCTGAACGACGTGGAGATGCACCGCATGTCCATCGCCGAGGCCATCGCATCCGACCGTCCGGCGGTGGTCATCTTCTCAACTCCAGGCTTCTGCGAGAGCCGCATGTGCCTGCCCAACACCGAGATCGTCTACAGTCTATACCCCGAGTACGGGGACAAAGTGACGTTCATTCACGTGGAGATTTACAAAAACTACGAGAAGTACCAGGACCAAGTCTTGAGAGGAACACTGATAAGCGAACCGGGCGATCTGGCGCTGCGAGATGCCGTGGAGGAGTGGGGCCTGCAAAACGACCCCTACCTGTTCTTCATCGACCGGCAGGGCCGCATCTTCGCCAAGTTCTTTGGACCCGTGGCCCGGAGCGAGGTCGAGGAGACTTTGCGCCGTCTTGTCTCTCGAAGAAAGTAGCAAGGAACGGTGTGGGACTTGTCGCCGCGTTCGGCCAGTTCCTTAAAGGAGCTGGCAGGCATCGAGGAGGTTCAAGTGTTGATCGGGGGACCAGCACCTGAACACAGACAAGAGGAGGAAGTGAGCATGGCCAAGGAAGCCGAGCGCTACGTTTGCGAAAAGTGCAAGCAGGAAACCATGATCGTCAAGGCAGGGGTACTGCATTCCGCAGTGCTGAGGCCACAAGATGAAGGTCAAGGCTTGACCTTCTGAGCGGAGGAGGGCTCATGAGTGCAAACCGGAAGAAGACTTTGGTGATCGTGGCGGGGGCGATCCGCAGCCTGATCACGCCAGATCAGGCCATCGCCCAGCCCCCATTTCAGCCGCCCATGGGCCCTTTCGGCCGGGGTGGATGGAACCCATGGGGCGGTGGGGGCACAATCGATTGGCTGACGTTGTTGGGCCTAATTGGGGCGGCAGTCTTCTTTGTTCTGTGGATCATGGAACGGCGGAAAGGAGGCCCGAAAGCGGGGAGCGATTCTGCCCTCGACATCCTGAAATCGCGGTATGCCCGGGGTGAAATAGACCGCAATGAGTTCGAAGAGAAGCGAAAAGATCTGATCTAAGAAAGGAGAAATGCAATGACGAGGCGATACGCAATAGGGATGGTGTTGACTCTACTCCTCAGCGGGCTGGTGCTTGCAGCCGACTCGCCGGTCTCGGCCCAGATGGGTCCCGGGATGATGGGGCAGGGGTCCGAGCAGATGGGTGAGATCTCTCGGATCCTGTTGCAGATCTCCG
>JACPSX010000260.1 GCA_016193065.1 Candidatus Tectimicrobiota bacterium
GGCAAATTCGGCATGAAAGCTCTCGAAGTCCTTCAGCTCAAAGAGCCCACCCGTTCTTTTCGAGAAGTCCACGATCTTTCTCGCAATGGGCCCCCGGTAGAAGTAGTCGCTCGCCGCCTGCAGAGCTTCCTTCCTGCCTTTCCCTAGATTCTTCCGTTCGACTTCCACAAGCTCGCGGTACGTTTTCGCCATGTCCTTCTGGTAAATGATGTCGCCCACTTTATAGGGCTTGCCGTCCTTGAGATAAATGGCGGCCGTGTCGGGCATCGTCGCGATCTCGTCCTTGAGCCTGGCGTTCCATTCAACGAAATCAGGGTCCACAGGGACTCCGGTTTCGGCCAGCTCAATGGCGGGGGCAAGAATGTCTTTGAGGCTGAGCTTGCCGAACTCCTTGAGGAGCTGCATCCAGCCGTCCCAGGCTCCGGGGACATTCGCCTGGTGCATCCCGTACCCGGCGAGATCCGGGTTCCGGAAGAACTCCGCGGTCGCATGGGTTGGGGCGGGGCCTACGCCCTCCAGAGCGGTCACATTGCCGGTTTTCCGGTCGTAATGAAGCGCCCAGGTTCCACCGCCGAGGATGTTTGAAAACCAGGGTTCCACAACCCCCAGCACAGCCGCCGTTGCCACCGCGGCATCGGCCACAGTACCTCCCTTTTGCAGAATGCGCAGCCCGGCTTCGGAGGCGAGATAATGATTTGACACCACCATGCCGTGCGTACCCGAGACGGGGCGTTTCGCCCAGGATATGCCGGTCGTCGCAAAGGCAAGAATCAAAGAAACCACGAACAGACCAAGCAGGATTCGAACAATTCCCCGTTTGCTGAAATATGTCTCCACTTCTCCATCCTCCCTACAAAGAGAATTTGTTCTCTTCTCACGTTTTGACTTTCAATATAATTTCCGCCTCCCTCTGGATAAATAAGCTGTTTCATCTGTCCGGTTTTTCTACACCTCCGAGATCTCTCATAGCCGGGTTCACTCGGCGTGACGGGCAGCTCGTTGGGAAGAAGTGTTGACAATTTGAACAATGAATCGAGCCTTCAGAGACGGCCCTATATTTCGATGGATTTCATCACCGCGTTGCGGACGGTGGCGCGATCAGTTTTGCGAACCTCGCCACGGATCTCGCCTTGAAGAAGGAATACGGAAAGGGAAAGATGGTGGCCCTGAGGGAGGGCAAGTACACTACCGTGCCCATCGAGACGCTGACGCAGGGAGTGAAGCGCGTAGACGTCGACGAGCTTACAACGTGGAAAACTACAAGCCGAAGGTGGCCCGCGTTCTCAACAAGCCCATGTTCCTATACTGAGGATGACGGAACAAGCCGGAGTCAACGTTGCTTGACTAATCTGCGGCCTCCCTCTGATGCGGTAGTCCCCCAGGCGACTTGAGTTGCAGAAAGGAGACCGGGTGTGCCTCGTAGGGCGACTTACCTGTCTGCGTGTCCGCACAGGCAGGAAGTTTTGCAGGCGCCGCACTGTCCTTCCCGAGGGGTTGCCCCCGTAGGCGATCTAAGCGGTTGCGAGGAAGAGAACTCTCAATCCGGCCCACAGGATTCACGTCGCAAGCGCTTCGTGAGCCCAAGGGGGCACCCCGAGGAATCTGCGAGAGAATCAACTCAGCGAGGAAAAATCGACCCTGGCAATTTATACGGATGTCGGCCACAGGGTGCGGGCCACCTGATCGAGGCCGAACTTGCGCAAGGTCCCGGCGGCGGGTTTTCCGGTCTCCAGGTCCCAGCCCATGGCCCGATAGAAATCATCCTTCAAGGGCTCCAGGTTTATGACTTCTCCGGCACTGGGACCATCCGGGAGTTTCTCTTTCAGAAGACGGTCTGGAAGCCGATCGCCAGCCCGGGTCAATCCATCACGTACCTGCAGTGCCCTCTCCAGGTTCAAGACGCGCTCCCCGATCTCCAGAAGACCTTCCGCAGTATATTTCTCCCCGGTGATGGCGGTCAGCGCTCGGGCCACGACCTCCTCGCTGTAAACGGAGCGGGAAAAGGTGCACAGGACGGCGGAATCAAAGACAATTCGCGACAGGGCCAGCCGGCGGGTGAGATCCCCCTTGCCCGCCATCTCGGCTCCCTTGCCGCCGACGGTCTCCGTGCGGGCGGGAAGCCCGAGATCGTGATGGCAGCCTCCCCGGGTTCCCACGGAGTACTGGATTGCCTGTCCTTTGGCTCCCCGGCACTCGTAGCCCCCCAGCTCCAGCCCCTTGCCGTGCATGGCGAAAGCCTGCGAGCCCTGCCCGATCTTGGCGGCAGCCCGCATGACTCCTTCCCCCAAAAGCTCCCCAAGCCCCTGGCGCTCGCCGATGCGGCGCACCATCTCCACCATCTCCCGGTGGTTGCCGAAATAAAGTCTCAAGCCGTCGGCGTCGTGTTCCTTTAAGATCCCCCGCTCATAACACTCCATGGCGAAGCTGATGGCGACCCCGGTCGAAATGGTATCCATCCCGTACTCGTCACAGAGCTTCTCGGCCGCCATAATGGCGTCAAAGCGGTCCACGCCGCAGTTGGAACCAAAGGAATAGATCGTGTCGTACTCGGGCCCTTCCACGACGGTTCCCGCGTACTCCCCCTCCTTGACCACGTCGTGGTGGCTGCAAGGCATGACACACAGGGGCCCGCAGACGGAGTTCTTCACGCTGTATTTAGGTCTCTGGTGATGAGCGGAAATCCCCTGGGCTCCCTCAAAGGAGCCCCTCTGCCAGTTCCGGGTCGGCAGCATGCCCAGCTCGGACAGGGACTCCACATCGGAACCGAGCCCGTAGCGGGCCCGCTCCATGGTCACCGGGTGCCGGCTCGCCATTTCGATCATCTCCGCCAGCGCCTTCATGAGAGCCTGAGGGTCCTTCGCCGGAATGACGCCGTCGCCGCAAATCACGAACCCTTTCAGCTTCTTGGTCCCCAAAACGGCTCCGGAGCCCCCGCGGCTGAAGCTGCGATGGTTCGGCCCGCCGCTGATCGTGGCGGCAAAGCGCACCAGCTTTTCCCCGGCGGGTCCAATGACCACGGTCTCCTGATCCCTGAACCCGGATTCCCGGGCCATGATCTCCTGGGCTTCCCCGGTCATCTTTCCCCAGAGATGGCCGGCGCCCCTGAACTCCACGCGGTTGTTATGGATCCAAAGGTAAGTGGGCTCCGCCGCAGCCCCTTCAATCAGGATGGCAAAGTAGCCGCAACGCCGCAGGTGGTCCCCCAGGGCTCCCCCTCCGGAGGCGTAGCTGTAGTAACCCGTAGCGGGAGACTTGAAACTGACGATGGACTTGCTGGTCATCACCATGCCGGCACCCTGGGCTGGACCAATGGCAAAGACGACCCGATTTTCATCTCCCAGGGGTTCGGCCCCCACCGGTAGATGATCCCAGAGAAGCTTTGCCCCCAGACCTCTTCCCCCCAGGAAAAGGGGGATTTCCCGAGCATCGAGTTCAACGTCGGCTGCTTCCCGGCGACTGAGATCCACCCTGAGGATTTTTGGTTTTCCGATCATGGGTACTCCACCTTTTCAAATCACGGGAGTTTCACCTTGAACCTAGGAAGCACCCCTAAGTTCTGTCTTCACAATCTGCCCCAGTATCAAATCCCCCTTCCAGAGAAGCAATGGAGCATTTTCCCCATTTTCCTGGGGTTCCAGACCAGGTCTTGGGAACGCTTCTTGCTTCGTTGTTGCCTGCGGGGGTCTGTGTTATGTTGAGGCGTTGAGCAGTCAGCAATGAGCTGTCAGCCAGAAGGGAACAGACGGATCCCAAGAAACAGGAAACAGATGAGCAGAAGGTTTCGGTTCATGAATGGGTTTTTTAAGGATCGGCGCACCAGCCGCTATTTTCTTGCCTCCCTCGCCGTTCTCCTGCTGGCCATCGCAGGAATCGGCCTGCTCGCGGCCGTGAAGCAGAGGGACAACCTGACCCGGGTCCTCATGGAGGAAGGGTCCTCCCTGGCCGCGGTCTTGCAGGTCGGCGGCCGCAATGCAGTGGCCGCCAACCGGGCGCTGGAAAACTTGATCGCCCAGCGCCTTCTGGACAACGCCCGCCTGATCGACGAGCTGGCCGGCAACGGCAGAATCTCGGAGGGGGACCTCTTGGAAATTGCCCGGGAGAACCGTCTCCAGAAGATCGAAATCCTCAATGAGCGGGGAGAGCCCGAGGAACTTCGGCCGGGGCGGGGGCCGTTTGCATGGGGTGAGATGATGCGCAGGCTGGGCCCCGGTTCGCCGGATCCAGAGAGGAGGCGGGGTCCCTTCGGCCGCATGATGGAGCAGATACCTCGGGAGATGCGTGAGGAGATGCGCCAGCACATGCGACAGCACTTTTACTCCCCCCTCCTGGAAGGAAAGGCCAAGGAAGCTCTACAAGGTTTTGGAGAAAGGCAATTCTGGCAAGGACGTCAGTTCGGAGTGGCCGTGCGGCGCAAGAGCGCCCCGGGAGCGATTGTCATCACCGCCAACGCCGACTATATCTTAAGCTTCCGTGAGGAGGTGGGCCTGCAGAAGCTCATGGACGACCTGCGCTCCGACCCGCGGCTGCGCTACGTCTCCCTGCAAGACGCCAACTTCAAGGTGGTCACATCCAGCGACCGCAGCCGCCTTGGCCAAGAAGAAAAGAACCCCTTCCTGGAAGGGATTTTGAAATCCGGCCGTGAGGCCAGCCGAGTCCTGGATTCCCCCGAGGGCAGAAAAACACTGGAGGTGGCGGCGCCCTTCCTCGTCGAAGGGGCTCCCCTGGGACTCTTTCGCATCGGGCTCAGCATGGACCACGTGGAAGCCGCCTGGCAAAACGCCCTGCGCTCCCTGTTCCTCTACGGAGCCGCCGTTCTCCTGGTGGCGGCATTCGCCGTGGGGACGATTTTTTCCGAGCAGCAGGCCCAGATGCGGCGCGCCCGCGTATTGGAAAAGGAAGCGGAGGAGCGCCATCGCCTGGCTTCCCTCGGAAATCTCGCCGCAGGCGTGGCCCACGAGGTGAGAAACCCCCTCAATGCCATCGGCATGGGGCTGCAGAGATTGCAGCGCGAATTCCGCCCGGGCTCTGCGCAGGACGGCGCGGAGTATCAGGAGATCTTGCGGGTGATCCGGGACGAGGTGAACCGCTTGAACGGGATCATTGAAAACTTTCTCACGCTGGCCCGCCCCATGAACCTGCAAAAGGAGCCGGTTTCCCTGTCCACGGTCGTCTCCGAACTGGAGACCTTGCTGCGCGAGGAAATCCGGGCCAAGGGCCTGCACTGGGAGACCCGCCTGGAGCCGAATCTTCCCGCCGTCGCGGCCGACCCCAGGCAGCTCAAGCAAGCCCTCATGAACCTCATCTTGAACGGAATCCAGGCCACCCCTCCCGAGGGAAGCCTGGAGCTCCTCGCCACCCCCAATGATAGAGGTATTCTGCTCTCCGTGAGGGATTCGGGGGCGGGGATCAGCCCGGAAGACCGGGAGAGGATTTTTGACCCTTACTTCACGACCAAACAGGGCGGAACCGGCCTGGGGCTCACCCTGGCCCGCCAGATCATCGAAGCCCACGCAGGGAGGATCAGCGTGGAGAGTTCTCCGGGACAGGGGAGCACGTTCACCTTGTGGCTCCCCACAGGGGATGAATAGCAGCCATGGATTCGCTTTCAATCCTCGTTGTCGACGACGAGAAGGCGCAGCGCGACATGGTGTGCGGCTTCTTGCGCAAGGAGGGGTTTCAGGTTCTGGGCGCGATAAGCGGAGAAGAGGCCCTGGAGATCCTGCGGTCCCGGAGCATCGACATGGTCCTCTCCGATTTCCGTATGCCGGGCTTGAGTGGCCTCGAACTCCTTCAGGGAGCCAAGAAGATCAACCCGGAAACCCCGGTTGTCATCGTGACCGCTTATGGAACCGTGGACAGCGCCGTGCAGGCCATGAAAGAGGGGGCCTACGATTACCTGACCAAGCCGATCCAGCTCGACGAGCTCCTCCAGCTCATCCGCCGCATTGAAGAGCGCCAACACCTGGTGCGAGAGGTCAAAGAGCTGAAGGAAAAACTGCTGGATCGCTTCCGTTTCGACAACATCGTGGGCAGCAGCGGAAAGATGCAGGAGGTGCTTAGTCTGGTCGCCCGGGTGGCGGCCAGCGACTCCACAGTCCTCATCCGGGGAGAAAGCGGCACCGGGAAGGAACTCATCGCCAAGGCGCTCCACTACAACAGCCCTCGCAGCCGCGGCCCTTTCATTAGAGTAAACATTGCCGCTCTCCCGGAAACCCTTCTTGAAAGCGAACTTTTCGGGCATGAAAAAGGCGCCTTTACGGGGGCGGCGGAAACGCGCCGGGGCCGGTTCGAGGTGGCCCACGGTGGGACTCTGTTCCTGGATGAAATTGGGGACTTAAGCTCCTCCCTCCAGGTCAAGCTCCTGCGGGTCTTGCAGGAAAGGGAGTTCGAGCGCCTGGGAAGCACGCGCCCGATCAAGGTGGACATCCGGATCCTCGCCGCCACCAACCAGAATCTGGAAGAAGCAGTGCAGGAAAAGCGCTTTCGGGAGGATCTTTACTACCGCCTCAACGTGGTCCCCATCTTCCTGCCCCCTCTGCGGGAACGGCGGGAGGACATCCCCGACTTGCTGGACCATCTCCTCCGGAAGTTCTCGCAAGCGCAAAGAAAGAAAGTGGAAGGGATCAGCCGGGAAGCCCTGGCCCTCCTGCTCAAGTACAACTATCCGGGAAACGTGCGGGAGATGGAGAATCTCATCGAGCGGGCAGTGATCTTGACCCGCCACAACGTGATCATACCCGAAGACCTGCCCTCGTACCTGCGAGAATCCCCGATCACAGAACAGCCGGAGCGAGCGGATACCGGCAAAAGCCTCACTGGCGCAGTGGAGCAAATTGAAATGCAAATGATCCGGCGGGCTCTGGAGGTCCACGGGGGCGTGCAGGTGCGGGCCGCCGAAGAACTCGGGATCAGCGAGCGCGTTTTACGGTACAAAATTAAAAAGTACGGACTCTAATGTCGAAAGTTCGACAAAGCTGTCGGACCAACCGTGAGGTCCTCTTCCCCTATTACCCCATCAAGCAAGGCAACTCTTTGGAAAGCGAGCACTTTCCTTGTCTCCGTCGCAATGGCACAACCCCTGCATTTAGTGAAGGCAGAACGACATCCCCAAGGTGGGGATGAGACGGACAGGAGGAAAGGAAAATGAAGAAAGGGATCATCGCAGTCGCTGTGGCAGCCATCCTGGCTGCCGGCACCCTGGCCTACGCTCAAGGCTTCGGTTACGGCAGAGGATACGGCCCGGGTCACGGCATGGGACCCGGCATGATGAGAGGGGGGATGATGGGCGGCCAGTGGGGCCAAGGGCCTAGGGGATTTGCCGGCCCGGGGGCAGGTTATGCGGGTGATCACCCCTGCTGGCAAGCCGCGAGCGCGACGGGGCAGCCTCTGACCAAGGAACAAGCCACGGCCCTCGTCCAGAACCGGCTCACCCGCTCCGGCAACCCGAACCTGAAGATCGGCAATGTGACCGAGAAGGACGGCATCTTTGAAGTGGAGATCGTGACCAAGGACAATTCCCTGGTGGAAAAAGTTCAGATCAACAAGCAGACCGGCTGGACACAGAGAGCCTTCTAAACCCCTGCGCCAACGAAGAACTCCCCCGGGATAAATCAACCCCGGGGGAGTTTCATTTTTCGCAGTTTTGGTTGGAGCAGGCGCTACAGGCAAATGATGCGATTTCCTCATTTACATCAGTCCAGCCTGGCCCCAATATGGGACAATTGTTCAAAGCGCCCAAAGGGTGCGAGGAAGGGAAGGATCACCACCCTAGGACGGAAGGAGGAATCTGCACATGGTGTTAGATGGGAAGGCCGCAATCGTTACCGGTGCCAGCATGGGGATCGGAGCCGCCATGGCCATCGATCTCGCCGAGAACGGGGCCGATGTGGCCATTAACTACCGCAAGCACGACGCCGAAGCCCGGGAAATTGCCAACAAGATCGAGGCGGCGGGGCGCCGCTGTCTGGTCATCAAGGCCGATGTCTCCTCCTTCACGGATGCCGAAAAAATGGTGGCCGAAGTGAGGGAGAAATTCGGCCGGCTGGACATCCTGGTGAACAACGCGGGGATCAACTGGGACGGGGTCATCTGGAAGATGACCGAGGAGCAGTGGGACACGGTGCTCACCATCAACCTGAAGGGCTACTTCAATTATGCCCGGGCGGTGGCGGGAATTTTCCGCGAGCAAAAATCGGGGAAGATCGTGAACATCACCTCCATCAACGGCCTCAGGGGAAAATTCGGGCAGACCAATTACTCGGCCGCCAAAGCAGGAATCATCGGCTTCACCAAGGCCCTGGCCAAGGAACTGGGCCGCTCCAACGTGAATGTGAACGCCGTGGCCCCCGGCTTCATTCTGACCCCCATGTACGAGTCAGTTCCCGAAGACGTCAAGCAGCAGGCGATCAACGAGATCGCGCTGGGGCGCCCGGGGAAGCCCGAAGAAGTGGCCGCCGTGGTCACCTTCCTGTGCTCCGAAAAGGCCCGCCACATCCACGGAGAAATTATTAAGGTGGACGGCGGGCAATATATATAACGGCAAGCATTCAACCGTCAGCACTCAGCAAAATATCACCTCCACCCATTCCCTCCCCCTGCGAGGGGGAGGGTTGGGGAGGGGGCACGGAGGAACACATGGAACTGAAAGATATCGTCGCAGTGAGCGCCGTGCGGACTCCCATGGGCCGCTTTGGAGGAACACTGAAAGACATCCCGGCCTGGGATCTGGGCGGCATTGCCATTGCCAGCGCCCTCAAACGTGTCGATCTGAGAGGCGACCAGGTCAGCGAGGTGATTTACGGCAACTGCCGCCAGGCCGGCAACGGGCCTAACCCTTCCCGGACCGCCTCCATCAAAGGGGGAATCCCCCGCTCGGTTTCCACCCAGACCATCAACATGGCCTGTCCCTCGGGGATGAAGACCATTGCCCTGGCCTCACTGTCCATTCGAGCCGGCGACTCGGAAATCGTCGTGGTCGGAGGCATGGACAGCATGAGCACGATCCCCTACCTCCTGAAGGGAGTGCGCTGGGAAGGGTTCAAGATGGGGGACAAGACCCTCCTGGACGGCTGGAGCGACAGCATCGATCCTTTGTGCAACATGGGGATGGGACAGACCGCCGAAAACCTGGTGGAGAAATACGGGATCAGCCGCCAGGAGCAGGATCAGTTTGCCGTCGATAGCCACCAGAAAGCGGCCCGGGCCCAGGACGAGGGCTGGTTTGACAACGAGATCGTCCCCGTGGAGATTCCACCCCAGGGGAAAACTCCGGGAATCAACTTCACGAAGGACGAAAGCATCCGCCGCGACACCACCCTGGAGAAGATGGCCACTCTGCCCGCCGCCTTTAAGAAAGGGGGCACGGTCACTGCTGCAAACGCCTGCGGGATGACGGACGGGGCTACGGCTCTGATCCTCATGTCGCGGGATAAGGCCAAGTCCCTGGGGCTGAAACCGCTCTTCTCTCTGCTGGCTTATTCCTCTACCGCCGTGGACCCCGAGACCATGGGGGAAGGGCCGGGCGTCGCCATCCCGCTGGCCCTAAAGCACGCGGGCATGGCGCTGAACGACATGGACCTGATCGAGGTCAACGAGGCTTTCGCCGTCCAGATCCTGGCCAACGAGCGGGTTCTGCAGTGGGACCGCAGCAAGTTGAACGTCCACGGCGGGGCCATTGCCCTGGGCCACCCCACGGGGATCAGCGGGGCCCGCATCGTCGGCACCCTGTACAACGCCCTGAGCCGCCTCAACAAGGAGCTGGGCATCGCCTCCATTTGCGGAGGCGGGGGAGTGACGATGGGAATGATCATCCGGCGGGAAAACTAGCAGGCTGCTGAAAAAGTCCCTTTCGTGGTTCGACAAGCTCACCACGAACGGAGAAACTTCCAGAATTTCAATGCGTGCTCCGTTCGCCCTGAGCGCGTCGAAGGGTGAACGGAGGGTTTTTCAGCAGCCTGCTAGAAAACATTATTTCCCCAAACCGCTGACGATTTCCGCCCGGAGATCATCGTACGACACGGCACCATCAATCCGCTTGCGAACGATTCCCTGACGGTCAATCAGGATCGTGATGGGATAGCCGTCGACCTTGTAAGCGCTCATGTCTCGACGGTTCCCCAGGAGATGGGGCCAGGCGCTGAAATGAGACTTGGCGAAGCGCTCAACGAGCGCCGGTGTGTCGCGGGAATCGGCTGCAATGGTAAAAAACGCCATTTGATCCTTGTAGCTCTCATAGGCTCGACCCACGGTCGAGGCGAATATATCGCAGTAGGGTCACCCGGTCCAGATGAACTCGACCAGCACAGGCTTTTTGCCAATGTAGTCGGCCAGCGCGTAGCGCTTCCCCGAGAGGTCGGGAAGCTGAAAGTCGGGGGCCTTTGCCCCCACAGCGGCACCTTCTGCTACACCCCCCGACCCTGAACCGGAAAGCCATCCGGATTGGTACAGCACCACTCCGATTCCCACGGCCACGAGCCCCAAGATGCCGAAAGCCCAGAGGGGGAATTTGCGCTTCGGGGCGCTCTTTGCCCGGGAACCTTGTTTGCGCTTCTTCTTCGATGCCACTTGATCCTCCTTCAATGTTCGAGAACAGCGACCCGGGTACCCGGCTTCCGGGTGCTCGGAACCCGGGAGGTCGCCCGCAAGGATAACAGGAAAATAGCAATAATGAATGCGAAAACCGTCAGGCAGTACGGACAAAACGTTTTGAGGACAAAAGCTTCCACCGAGGTTAAATAACATTCAAATACCAGGGCG
>JACPSX010000282.1:0-2957 GCA_016193065.1 Candidatus Tectimicrobiota bacterium
GGAGCGAACCGTAAAGTTCCACCAACTGGGAGGCAACGCGAGGCCACGTGAAACGGGAGAGGACCATCTTCCGCCCGGCGGCTCCCCGCCGTTGGCGCTCCTGCTCATCCCGCAGCACCTCGCCCAGTACGTCTGCCAAGGCCGCCCGTTCGAGGGGCACGACCCACCCAGCCCCGGCGGCCTGGATCTCTTCCGACAGATTCACCGGGGTGCCAACCACGACTGGCACCCCGCAGGCCAGTGCCTCCACAACGGAAAGACCAAAATTTTCCTGATGGGACGGTAAGGCTAGCAGCTCTGCCCCTTGGAGGGCTGCGACCTTTTCGGCTCCGTGGAGCCATCCGGTGAAAACGACACGCCCATTACCGCCCAATTCCTGCACTCGGCCCTTCAGGCCGGCCACGTATCCAGGGTCTCCGTCGCCCGCCACCACGGATCTCCAATCCTGAAACTCCCCCCGGCGGGTAACCTCTAGAAAAACTTCTAGGAACAGATCTAGGCCCTTCTTGGGATGCAATCGAGAGAGCACGAGGACATAGGGGTCTTTCTCCAGCGTGGGATAGCGGGGCCGGAAGCTATCGGGCACCACTGCCGCCCTGATAAGTTCCTGATTGACTCCCAGCGGGATGACGATTCCTCGCCTGAGCCCGAGGACGCCTTCCGCCAACCGCCGTTCCGCCGCTGTGGTGTAATGAATCTCTGCTGCTCCGCGTAACATCTTCTTCACCCCGAAGTGCCATAGGAGGCGCTTGCGGAAACGCTTCTGGCGCAGGCTCCAGGGATCCAGCGTCCCAAGGGGGCGGACCACATACGGGACGCCATATCGCCGGCAAGCCCGTGCCGCCGCCAGACATGCGTGGGAGAACACCGCATGGATGTGCGCCACATCAAAGCCTTCTGCGTTCGCATCGAGCCAACGCGCCAGGGGGTGGGAGTACTTGAAAGCTTCACTCCATTGACGGGAGAAGAAGATCGTAGGCACTCCCTCGTAGAGAACGGGCCTCTCCAGATCCACTGGCAGCCGACTGGTGCCATCGGCGTCGGTGGTGGCGATGAGGGATTCGACTTCCCTTTCCTTCAGCGCGCCGCACATCTCGATGACCGCCCGGCTCGGCCCTCCGTAGCGCGGGGCGACGGCCGGGATGACGTGGAGTACCTTCACAACTCCACTCCGTTCCGCTCCAGCCACTCCTCCAGGGCAACCAAGAGCCACAATCGGGCCCAGGAGACATGCCGGCGGCCGGCCAGGAAGTCTTGCCAGAGGCTTTGCAACCGCTCCGGTCGGAAGAGACCTCGACCGCCCAACCGCTCCGGTCCCAGTCGCTCCTCACAGAATCCGCGGAAATCCCCACGCATCCAGGGCTCGAACGGAAGCGTAAAGCCCTGCTTGGGCCGGCGGACGATCTCTTTAGGCAGCAACCCGTCCAGGCTCTCGACAAGGAGGCGTTTCGGCGTACCGTTGGGGCGCTTGTGAGCGTCGGGGAGTCCCATTACATACTCCACCAACTTATGGTCGAGCAACGGCACCCTTACTTCCAGGGCATGGGCCATGCTCATCTGGTCGGTGTCTCGCAGGAGGACATCGTGCATGTAGGTCCGTGCTTCACCGTACGACACTCGGGAAAACAGCTCGCTTTCCGGGGCACGGTCGTAGGCCTCCTTGAGAAGCTGTACGTAGGAGTCGCGAGTTCCATCCCCCTCAGAGATCCACCCGTTCTCGAGAAGTGCATGACGCTCGCGATCGGAAAACACTTGACGTGTCACCGGGAACGTCGCATCCAGTGTCCCGTCGCTCTTCACAAGGCTAGCGAGCTTGATGGCAGTTACGGACGACCTGCCCAAAGCCTCCACCATCCAACCGGCCAGGCTGCGAAACGCACGCGGGGTTCGGCCCCATAGCCGGAGGAGGCCCCCTACCTTGCTCAACCGCCGAAAGGAGGGATAGCCACCGAAAAACTCGTCCCCTCCCAGCCCCGACAGGGCCACCGTGAGTCCGGCTGACCGGACAGCGCGGGAGATCACATAGGTATTCACGCCATCACCCGTGGGTTGATCCATGGCAGCCAATGCCTCGGGGAGTTGCGTGAGTAGATCCTGTTCGCCCAGCAAGATCTCGACGTGGTCTGTATGGAAGCGGGAGGCCACCTGTTGGGCATGCCGGGCCTCATTGTAAGCTTGTTCCCTGAAAATTACTGAGAAGGTTCGGGGAACTTGCCCCAGCTCACACATCAGCGCCACCACGGTGCTTGAGTCGATGCCGCCAGAGAGGAAAATGCCCAGCGGAACATCGCTCACCAGATGAATGGAAATTGCCTCCCGTAAGAGATCCCTAACCCGCCGCCGGCATTCTTCCCGCGTGGCAGATCTGGCGTCTGGGGAGGCGTCTTCGAGAAGATCCCAATAGCGTCCTCCTGTAATCGTCCCCTGGGAGTCCACCGTCATCCAGGAGCCTGGTGGGAGCACACGGATGCCCTGGATCAGCGTCCGCGGCGCGGGCACGGACTGATAGGCCAGGTATCCCCAGACACCAACGGGGTCCAGACGGCGGAGAACCAGTCCGCTGGCCAGGATCGCCCGCACCTCTGAGGCGAAAAGGAACGTCCCTTCATGATCGTAGTAATAGAGTGGTTTTATCCCCAGCCGATCCCTCGCCAAGAACAGTTCTTGCCGACCCTGATCCCAGAGAGCGAATGCGAACATGCCCCGCAAGCGGCGAACACAATCCCGGCCCCACCTAGCGTAAGCCTTGAGAATTACTTCTGTATCCGTCTGAGAACGCGTGGTGAGCCTGGGGTCTGCGATCTTCAGCTCCGCCAGGAGTTCGCGGAAATTGTAGATCTCGCCGTTAAAGCTGATCCAATTACCGGTTGCCGGGTCGGGCATCGGTTGATGACCGTTCGCGCTCAAGTCCAAAATCGCCAGACGGGTGCTTCCCAGGAACGTTTCAACTCGCTCAC
>JACPSX010000282.1:2980-3710 GCA_016193065.1 Candidatus Tectimicrobiota bacterium
CCAGCGTCATGCCCTCGTCGTCCGGGCCTCGGTGTTGCAGATGTTTCACCATCGCGGCTACCGCCTCCGGGCCCGAGACCCGCCCTCCACCGGCCATGGGCAGCCCTCGATCCCCCATCCCAGCAGAGATCTGAATACCCGCAATCCCGCACATGGTACTATCGTCCCCCTCACCTATCCCTCTCCCCCCAAGGCTGATCATGTCCCACATCTTTTTGGCTGGACACGGGGGTTCGGGAGCAAAGCGCTAGTGGAGTGTCACCGAAGCTCGCTGTGTATGTGGCGCTCCGTCCCCCAATCTCCCCTTTCAAATCCCCCCTGACCCCCCTTTGAAAAAGGGGGGATTGGGGGGATTTTTTTCAAAGGGGGATTTGAGCTATCTGCTGTCGAAGTTCTCATGAGACCTAAGTTAACGGTTTTCAACACCCCCCGTGTTCAGCAACCCAGGTTATGGGTACCGATTAGCTCCCAAGGGGAGAGGTTAAAAAAGTCTCCGATCTCTACGCCGCGTGGCTTCCACAACCAGCATCGAACCCCATCGTCCCAGGATCGCAGATGCAAGCCAGTTCGGCGTGAGCGCCTCGATTCTTTCCTTGAAGCGACACCTCGGGAATGGAAAGAGTTCGGCCTTGAGCCCGATGACGCTCATGGAAATTTCCGCGTAGTCTGGGTTGAGCAGGGCTCTCAGCTCGTTCTGGGAAAATACCCTGGCATAGTACCCATCGGAAGC
>JACPSX010000102.1 GCA_016193065.1 Candidatus Tectimicrobiota bacterium
TCTGAAAAACAACTTCTCCCAATCCCCGGTCATCCTCCAGCTTCCCCTGTACCGGGACAATCAGTTTTGCGGGGTGATTGATCTGCTGACGCGGAAAGCCTACGTTTTTTCCGCTGATGGCAGCGGGAAAATGACCGAAGAGCCCATCCCTCCGGATCGCCAGGGGGAGGTCGATGAATACTTCAAGCAGCTCGTGGAAGTCGTCGCCGAAAGCGATGACGCTTTGCTGGAACAGTATCTGGAGAAGGGAAATCTGGAGGAAGATGCACTAAAAACCGGGCTGCGCAATGGAACGCTGGCCCAAAAACTCGCCCCGGTGGTGTGCGGATCCGCCCTCCGGAACATGGGGATCTTCCTGCTGCTCGATGTGATCGTAAATTTCCTGCCCTCCCCCAAGGATAGACCCATGCCCCAGGGGGTCAACTCCCAGGGAAGTCCTGTCGAGCGGCCTCCCGACGACAACGCGCCCCTATCCGCCCTGGTCTTTAAAACCATCGCGGACCCCTTTGCGGGAAAGTTGAGCCTCTTCCGGGTTTATTCCGGCACCCTTTCCTCGGATTCCAATTGCTACAACAAGACTCAGGAAACCCGGGAGAGAATCGGGCAGATTTATGGTATTCTGGGGAAAAACCAGAAACCCGTGGAGTCCGTCAGTGCCGGCGATTTCGGAGCCGTTGCGAAACTCAAGGCAACCACCACGGGGGACACCCTGTGCGATGAGAAGGCCCCCGTAAAATATCCCCCCCTTAAGTTTCCGGAGCCGGTCATCTCTTTCGCCATCGCCCCGAAAACCAGAGGGGACGAGGAAAAGCTCAGCAACGCCCTGGCGCGACTTATGGAGGAGGATCCCACCCTGAGAACCAAGCGGGATCCCCAGACCAAGGAGCTCATCCTGTCGGGGATGGGACAGGTTCACATCGAGGTGATCCTGGAGCGACTCAAGCGGAAATTCGGCGTCGAAGTGGAGATGAAAACCCCGAAAGTCCCCTACAAGGAGACGATCCGGGGAAGGTCCAAAGCCCAGGGGAAGTACAAGAAGCAAACCGGGGGGCGCGGACAATACGGCGACGCCTGGATCGAAGTCGAGCCCCTGCCTCGGGGAGGGGGATTTGAATTCGTCGACAAGATCGTGGGCGGAGCGATCCCGAGACAGTACATCCCCGCCGTTGAAAAAGGAATTGTGGAAGCCAAGGATCAAGGGATACTGGCCGGCTATCCGGTTGTGGATTTTCGTGTGACTCTTTACGACGGCTCCTACCACGAAGTGGACTCCTCCGAAATGGCTTTCAAAATCGCCGGCTCCTTGGGTTTCAAGAAGGGCATGATGGAGGCCAATCCTGTCCTCCTGGAACCCATCATGAGCCTCGAAGTGATCGTCCCGGACGATTCCATGGGGGATATTATTGGCGACCTCAATTCCAAACGAGGGCGTGTGTTGGGAGTAACGCCGCTGGCCAACCAGCACCAGTCCATCAAGGCCCAGGCCCCCATGGCAGAAGTCCTGCAATATGCCTCGGATCTCCGCTCTATGACCGGAGGGAGAGGTGACTTCACCATGGAATTCTCCCACTACGAGGAGGTTCCGCCGCACATGGCCGAAAAGATCATCGCGGAGGCCAAGAGGGAAGCGGAGAAGGAGTGAGGCCCGGACAAATGAGATCCTTTAACCTACTCAAACGTGGACACGGCCTGCGCTACGGGGACCAGGTTTCCGAAGACAAACAGGATAAGAACGTCGATTCTACAACTTCGACCGAGAGCGCGGCACAACCCAATCCGCGCTTAAAGAAGCTGGCCATCCTCGTTGCGATCCTGCTGGGGGCGGGGGCTTGGTTCTATTTCACCGCCAGGCCGTCCGGGTCCCCTCCGAAAGCCCGTACTCCAGCGACCACCCCGACGACGCCTGGCGCGCTGTCCCAGCCCGGCGAGCGGGCGCCCGGTGCACTACTCGAAGCGGCCCAACGTACTCCCGAAAAGGTAAGTCCCCCGGCAAAGGCAAAACCCGCGGAGAGCATCGAACGGATCCCCATCGAGCCCCTGCCGCCCCCAAAACCGGCTGAGGTTTCCCCGCCACCTCCCGCCCCGGTCCCGCAGGGCAAGGAGCCCCCGGCGATCGGCCCGGCCAAGAGTGCTCCGCCTGCAAAAACCGATTCCAAAGCCGCAAGCCGAGCCGAACAAGCCGCGCCGCCGCAAGCCCCGGCTGCGCCGCCCCGCGCCCCAGCCGCGGCCCGCAAAAAAGCCGCCAGCCCGAAACCGACGCCCGCAAGGCGGGCACCCGCCGCCGCTGCCTACCAGATCGAGGTTGCTTCCTGCGTGTCTGAAGCCTGCCTGCAGAAGGCCCAGAGCCAGATCCAGCGGGCCGGGTATAAACCCCAACAAAGCAAGGTGGGGCGCAAGGCGGAAATGTACCTTGTGGTCGGTGGAGAATTCTCCTCCGGACTGCTGGCGCAGCGGCGCCAACGTGAGTTGGAAAGCCAGGGGCTCAAAACGACGATCCACCCCATCGAGGACGGCAAACAAGCAGTCGTGGCCGGCATTTTCGAGGATCTGGCAGGAGCCCGCTCCCAACGCAAGGCCCTGCAGGAACAGGGAGGCTCGTGGCGAATCCTCCGGCGTGCGGTTGACGTGGAATCCGTAACCCTCATCGTGGGAGGGTTTCATACTTATGAGGAGGCGGTCAAGGCCAAGGCCCGCCTTTCCGCCAAGGGCCTCCATCCCGAACTGCGGATGGTAAAAAAATAAGCGGCAACTATTGACTCCCGGATCATTTTTTTATAAGTTAGCGTTGCTTTTTCTCCGGATCGAACGAACCGAGTATTGAGACACTACGGCAATGAACAAAATCCCGCTCCTGGAAGAAACTTCCTCCTACGTTCCTCGTACAAAGGGGTCGCGCGATGGTGAAGGCAGATATCATCGATTTCGTATACGAAAAGGTGGGGTTTACGCGAGCCGAAGCTTCTGAAGCCGTGGAGGTGGTGTTTCAGGTCGTCAAGGAGACTCTCAATCGCGGCGAGAAGGTGCACATAGTCGGCTTTGGCAGTTTCGTCGTACGGAACAAAAAGAAAAGGCTCGGGCGCAATCCGAAAACCGGCACGCAAATTGAAATTTCTCCACGCCGGGTTCTAACCTTCAAGCCCAGCCAGATCTTAAAAGAGGTGGTCAACAACGGTACCGGCAAGCGTTCCCTGAGGACTTGATGGCGACAATCCCGGATAAGCTGTTCTTCAAAATCGGAGAGGTGGCTGAAGTCACCGGAGTCGAGCCCCATGTTCTGCGCTATTGGGAAACGGAGTTCCCTCAGCTTCGCCCCATCAAGAACCGCGCCGGCCAGCGCACCTATCAGCGCAAAGACGTGGAGACCGTGATGGAAATCAAGCGCTTGCTCTATGCAGAGAAATTCACCATTGCGGGAGCCCGGAAGCATTTCGGCCGTTCCTCCTCAACCACGGAGCAAAAACAGCTACCCCTCGGATTTACGGATCAGGAACTGGGGCGGACTCTAGCCCAGTGCAAGAAGGAACTCGAGAGTATTCTCCAGACCCTCGATACAGGACCAGAAAAATGATTCTCCCGATTCGCCAACGCCTATATTATTATTGTAGGACATAGCCGGGGCGTAGCGCAGCCTGGTAGCGCACCTGAATGGGGTTCAGGTGGTCGCTGGTTCAAATCCAGTCGCCCCGACCAGTCTTTATAGATAGGAAGTGGAGAACAGAGCAGGAAACCCCGCATTTTGCGGGGTTTCCGCATTTTTCGGGACAACAAGCGGCAATGGACTATGAGCTAGCACGAAACCAAATGGTGGAGCTGCAACTGCTGCAACGGGGGATCCGGGACGAACGGGTTCTCAAAGCCATGCGGAAGGTGCCCCGCCATCTCTTCGTGGAGCCCGCCCTCCGAGAGAGAGCCTATGGAGATTACCCGCTCCCCATCGGCGAGGGCCAAACGATCTCCCAGCCCTACATGGTAGGATACATGACCCAAGCTCTGGATCTGGCAGGAACCGAGAAGATCCTGGAGATTGGCACCGGCTCCGGGTACCAGGCGGCGATCCTTGCAGAGCTTGCCGAACAGGTCTTTTCCATCGAGCGCATCAAAAGTCTCGCCCTCAAAGCGCGCGAAACTCTGGATTCCCTGGGGTATCGCAATGTGGCCATCAAGATATTCGACGGCAGCTACGGGTGGGCCGAACAGGCCCCCTTTGATGCCATTTTGGTAACCGCCGGCGCCCCCAACATCCCCCCGGTTTTCATAGACCAGCTCGGGGAAGGCGGCCGGCTCGTGATTCCCGTGGGGGGGGAATCCTATCAGGTCATCCACAAAGTGACCAAGGGGGTCAAGGGAGTTCGGACCCAGAAGTTCTCCAACTGCGTTTTCGTCAAACTAATCGGAGAGCATGGCTGGAAAGAATAGCAGTGCAGTCTGGACTCTGCGGACCGCCTGCCTTATAATGGATCTATTGCACTAAGCAGACCCTTCGGTCGGGACGTAGCGCAGCCTGGTAGCGCACCTGCTTCGGGAGCAGGGGGTCGCTGGTTCAAATCCAGTCGTCCCGACCATTTCTTTCCGCCCTTCGAGAGACCTGAATTCCATTCTCGCACTGGACAGACCCCCCGGCCCGGCGCCCTCACAGTCCAATTTCCCCTCCGGCGGATAGCACGGACCGGCCCTCTGGACGACCGGCATAGCATTTGTAAAAGCAGATGCTTACATGGTTTTCTTAAGCGGAAGGAAAGGCCCCCGGGCAAGGCCTCTAGGAGCATCCTCTCGGGAACCCGAGAGTGTGCAGCAGGGGAACGGAGCAGGTTAATGTCTAATCATTTTTCGGAAAATGGCCGATATAGGAAAGGAGAAAATGGGAATGGCAGCTCAAGTCTTTTTCAGCAGAGGCAGGCAAGCCGCCATTTCTTGCGGGTGCTCCACGATCCTTTGCGAAGGACTCCTAACGTGACGGCGCATGAAATCGAAGAACGCATCCTGCAAACCCAAACCCTCCCGGTGCTTCCTGCGGAGGTCAAAGATCTCATCAGCATTTCGTTAGAGGAGACCACCTCCGCCCGGGAAATAGCCTCTATGATCATGAAGAGCCCGGCCCTGTCTGCTCGCATGCTCAAGATCGTCAACTCGCCCTTCTACGGATTTCCGCGGAGAATCACCACCGTGTCTCAGGCCGTCGTGATTCTGGGGCTGCCCGCGACACGGAACATCGCTCTCAGCCTCTCTGTCCTCGACCTGTTCCGGGGCAGGAAGAGCCTCAGGAAGCACATGCCGGCATTCCTGGAGCACTCTCTGGGAGCGGCACTGGCAGCCCAGGAGATGAGCAAGCAGCTTGCCTATCCTTTAGCCGAGGAAGCTTTTATGGCAGGACTCCTGCACGACCTGGGGGTTTTGGCCTTGATGGAATGCATCCCCGATCTCTACGCCGGAATTCTGGCCCAGGTGGGTTCCAGTGCAGAAACCCTGGCCTCGATCGAGGAACACACTTTGGGGTTGACCCATGCCCGAGCCGGCGGGCTCCTCTGCCAGGCCTGGGGGCTCCCCGAAGCCCTGCAGACGGCCATTTCCCAGCATCATGATCCACCCGCTGCGTGGTCCGAAGCCGACCACCAGACCCATCTCAACACGCTGGCCTTTCTGGGCAACCTGCTATCCCGCGTGCTTTCCGACTCAACCCCGGAAGCCGCGCTAGGCTTCTTGCAGAAGGAAGTCCAGCGGATCCTGAACTGGAACCCGAAGGAGATCGAGGAAATCCTGACCGTTCTCGCCATGCGAATCCGGGAAGCGGCTCCTTCTTTCGAGATTCAGGTCAGGAGTCCATCGGGTTTGCTGGAAACCATCCTGGCCGCCAACCGAAAGCTGGGGGAAATGACGCTGGCATACAGCGAACTGATTCATTCCCAAAAGGAATCCATTGAACGTCTGCGCTGCCTCGAGGAGCAATTGGAGCAGGTTAATCGAAAGCTCCACGAAATCGCCATTACGGACGATTTGACCAAGATTCACAACCACCGTTACTTCCAGGAATGCCTCTCACGGCAGTTGGAAAAGGCAAGACGAAAGGGCGAGACCTTCTCTCTGGTCCTGATCGACCTGGATCGCTTCCGGAAAATCAACGAGCAGCACGGTCATCTCTACGGGGATCAAGTACTGCGGGAAATCGCACAGGTACTGAAAAAAACCTGTCGGACAGAGGATACTCTGGCGCGCTACGGCGGTGAAGAATTTGCACTCCTGTTGCCGGACACGAACGCCATGGGGGCCGTCGCACTGGTGGAGCGCCTACGCAGAGAGGTCAGTGAGTTCTCAAGAGAGCTTCTTGGTTTCTCCTCGCCTTTGGCCCTGAGCGCCGGGATCTCCCAATGGACTCCGGAATCTCCCGAGACGACTGGAAAAGAATTGCTTCGTCAGGCCGACCAAGCCCTGCTGGGGGCCAAGAGAAAAGGAGAAAACTGTTCCGCCTTCCCCGAATCGTCTTCCAAACCGAAGCCATCCCCCCGGCGCAGAATATTTCGCGTCCTGCCGATCTCCGGGTCTACAGGGAAGGGCTGAATCGCCGAACCAATTCACTGATTGATGATCTCTTGCAGCTCCTTACCGGCCTTAAAATAGGGAACTTTTTTGGCGGGAACATCCACCGAGGTCCCGGTCTTCGGATTTCTCCCCATTCGCGCCCGGCGCTGCCTGACACGAAAGCTCCCGAAGCCTCGCAGTTCTACCTTATCGCCTCGCGATAGGGCCTCCTGGATGCTGGAGACTGTCGTGTTCACAGCAACCTCGGCCTGAACTTTGCTGAGACCGGTTTTCTCTGAAAGCTTTTCAATCAGTTCCGCTTTCGTCATGTCGATCCTCTCTCCCGTCTTTAGGAACTACGTTTATTTCACCGCGACCTTTTCCCCCCGCGGGGGATTTCGTCCGCTACTCCTTGCCGGAGTGAGAGAGCCACCACTCAGCGATCTCGCGACGGCGAGCAAACCAGACCCGATCGTGACTGCGAGCGTAGTCCAAAAATTGAGCCAATGCTCCGGCCCGCCCGGGCCTGCCGGTGACGTGAGGGTGAATTCCCACCGTCATTAACATCGGGTTCGATTCCCCTTCCTCGTAAAGATGATCGAACTCATAGGTGAGCACATCAACCACCTCCTGAGGGGTTTTGTTGCTCTGCAAGAAAAGCCGGTAATCATTCAGGATCAGGCTATAGGGGATCTCCACCAACTCTCCATTCCCCGCCGTAACCAGGTAGGGAAGATCATCGTTGAGGAAGTCACCATGCCATGTGAAACCGTACTGGGCCAAAAGTCTAAGAGTCCTGTCTGTGCACCGGCACCCCGGGGACAGCCAACCCTGCGGCTTCTGTCCCGTCGCCTTCTCAATGGCAGCAACGCTCCGCCTGATGGCCTCTTCTTCCTCCTCGTCGTTCATGCTGACCAGAGAGACGCTTTGATCGTAAGAGTGCGCGGCAACTTCATGGCCCCGGTCATAAATCTCCTTGATCACCTCCGGGTGGCGCTCGGCGGCCAGCCCGCTGACGACGGCCGTCGCTTTCACTTCCCGCTGCTCCAGGACGTCCAGGAGCCGCCATAGACCCGCCCGGTACCCGTATTCTCGATCCGTGATCGTGGGAAAATCCCTGCGCGTAACCGCATCGGCCGGAATGGGATTCATGTAAGGGGCAGCCTCTTCCCGAGACCACTCCTCAATGTTCAATACCAGGCTTACAGCAATCCTGGCCCCATCCGGCCAGCCGGCATGGTTCCTTCGAGCATTCATCGTTCGCTGTTCCTCCTTTAGGTCCCGCCACAATCATCTAGGAATTTGCGCGTCCGGCAATGCGCCGTTCTCTGCCTGCAGCGGCAACATTTCGGTAACGAACCAAGCCGTTTTCTTGCGCTTTTTCCGCCTGCCCCTCCGCCACCAAATGCTCCAAATGGGCCAGAGTTTCCGCCAGAGCAAAACGTCTGGCCTGGTCGGGTAGATTCTTGCCAAAGAGTTTTTGGGATAAAGTGTACGGGGTCGAGCCCCTGCGGGTCATCAGGGACAAGAGGGTGTGTAGACGGCGCTGATGATGGAGGATGAGCTCCTCCACCCTGCCCCGAACATCTTCAAAAGGCTCTCCGTGGGCGGGGAAAGCCAGCTTGACCGGGAGCTGGCTCACCTTTTCGAGAGAAGTGAGGTAACTCCCCAGGGGCTGTGGGTTGCTAAGAGGGAAGAGGCCAATGTTCGGAGTGATCCGGGGCAGCAGGTGATCGCCGACCCAAAACAACCCGGTCTCCGCTTCGAACAGGCAGAGATGACCCGGCGAATGGCCGGGAGTAATGATCGCCTGAAGACGCCGCCTCCCGACGATGATCGCATCACCCTCATTGACCGCGGTCACCTCCTGCACCGGATCAATGTGAGAGCCTAGTCGGACCCGCTGGGCATGGAGTCGGGCAATGAGGGAACGGGGCATGCCGCTTTGCTCCAGCATCTGGTGAATCGCCCGATCTGCGTTGCTGCCTGGATCGTACCAGTTATGGCCTAACATCTCGTATTCAGAGGAGGACATGACGATCCTGGCTCCCGTCATGGACTGTATGGTCCCGGCCATCCCCAAATGATCCGGGTGGTAATGGGTCACCACGATGGTCGAAATGTCCCCCGGTGCAATGCCGATCATTCTTAGCGCGGCCTGAAAATGGGCCAGTGCCTTGGAAGTGTGCAAGCCACAGTCCACCAGGCAGGCTTCTCCATTGCCTTCGATCAGATAACAATTCACCACCTCGACGGGGAAGGGTAAAGGAAGCTTCAAAACCCAGCACCCCGGGGAAATCTCCTCCACGTCGCCTGTCCCCTGATGGACCATCGCTGCGGTTCCCCTGGCCCTTTTCAGGCCGCTTCCCGAGGGATTTTCCTTAGTCAACCTTACTTACGGATCCCCAGCGGAAGACGGCCGGTGCAAATTTTGTGGATCCCTGCCAGCCAAAACTCAAGCATTTCGCGACTTTTAACAGTGCCATTCTAAGGAAAACCTCCGGATCACGCAACTGCTTTCGAAACCTGAGGACTGAAATCCGGACCAGTGTTCCTATATCCTGAGTCCCGGAAGGTCGAAGTACAGTGGGCTTCGGGGCTCCCTTCGCTCCCGGGTACCCGCCTTGCGGGTGTCCACAGCGACCCTACCGGGCCTGCGCTCGGACGAACCTTCCGGAATTCCCTGCGGTCAGTTCCGGCTTTCATCCGGCGCAGGCCTCGGGGGGTTCCCCCGCTGCTCCGTCCACGTTCCGCTACGGGAGTCCTCTCAGCCCACTTTTCCTGTGAAACAGGATTTAATTCTTTGTTGGGAGTCCGCTTTTTGCCCGTCAACATCACACTTTTCGCAATAGAGCCCTGCTTCTCTTGACAAGCCCCGTTGATCGCTGGTAGGTAAGTATCCGGCTATCTTTTTTCGAACCGGAGTCGATTCAATGGGAATCGAACCAGCAAGGAGGAAGGCGTCGTGAGGACGGTGGCAGCCGTTATCGGCGGAGGAGTCTGCGACCAGGAAACGACCCTGCTCGCTGAAAAGGTTGGGGAACAGCTTGCAGAACGAGGCGTGGTATTGGTCTGCGGAGGGCTGGGCGGGGTCATGGAAGCGGCCGCTCGCGGGGCCAAGAGAGCAGGGGGCACCACAGTGGGAATCCTGCCTGGATTCTCCGCCCAGGAAGCCAACCCATACATCGATATCCCGATTGTCACGGGACTCAGCCACGCCCGCAACGCCATCGTCGTGCGCAGCGCGAAAGTCGTGATCGCCTTACCAGGTGAATACGGCACCCTGTCCGAAATCGCCCTGGCCCTCAAGATGAGAATTCCCGTGATTGCCCTAAACGCGTGGTACAGTCAGGAAGGGGTGATCCACGCGAAAACCCCCGAGGAAGCGATACAAAAGGCCCTCAAATCCATCCCAGGCCTTGCCGACGGAAATCGGTAATCCCGCAGGACATTCTCTTCCTGGGCGGCCTCTGCCGGGATTTGCTTTTTCCTTGTCCTCTAGGGGAAACTGGTTTATCCTTGGCTCTTCGGAATTCGACGATTCCCGTGCGAGCTGGCTCTTATGGCGGACACCACCGTTCCTCAGGAGAACAAGATCCTCACAGTGGACGACCTAAAGGAAAAGATCCGAGACATCCCGGACTTTCCCCAGAAGGGGGTTCTCTTTAAGGACATTACACCCTTACTGAAAGACCCCACCTGCTACCGCAGGGCCATTGAGCTCATTGCTTCCCGCTACCGGGACCGGAACATCAACCTGGTCGTGGGGGTCGAGGCCCGCGGCTTCATGCTGGGGAGCCGGGATCGTTCCCATTCGCAAAGCCGGAAAACTCCCCTATCGCACCCTCAAGGCCACCTACCAGCTCGAATACGGCACGGACCAACTGGAGGTCCACCAGGATGCCATCCAGGCCGGAGACCGGGTTTTAATCATCGACGATTTGCTGGCCACGGGGGGAACCGTAGGCGCCGTCATCACCCTGGTGGAGCAGCTCAAGGGTCAAATTATCGGCCTTGCGTTCCTCGTCGAACTCACTTTTCTCGAGGGCCGAAAAAAGATCCCCGGCTTCGAGACTTATTCCCTGATTCAATTTTAGGCATCCTACGGAGGGAGGGACCCCATGAGAGGAAGACTGCTCCTCATTCTTTTTTTCCTACTGGCCGCCTTCTCCCTGGGAGAGGTAATCTCCCTCATGATTCTGTCATTTTTATCGAGAACCCGGTTTTGGGGCTTCCGGATCGCCACCTCATCGTCCCGGTTCTGAAAGCTCTCCTGGTGCCGGCCTGTCTGACCATCGGCGTCCTGGCCGCTTTGCCCTTCTGGAGTCAGTGGAGCACCGCGCTGAAGTTTTTCTACCCCTCCGCGTTCCAGCTCTCGGATCCACTGTTCGGCAACGACATCAGTTTCTACGTCTTCGGGCTCCCATTCCTGCGTCTCTTGTATCGGGGGATCATGGCTTCCCTGACCCTGGGACTTCTCTCCGCTGCGGCGATCTACCTGTTCAACCGGGCAATTCACATCCTGCCCCGGGGAGTGGGCACGACGAGGCAGGCCCGGGCCCACCTGCTGGTGGGCGGCGCGCTCCTGCTGCTGGCCAAAGCCTGGGGATACCGCCTGGAAGCCTACGATCTCCTCTTCTCTCCCCGCGGGGTCGCCTTTGGCGCCAGTTATACCGATGTTCACGCCGATCTTCCCGTCCTCAAACTTCTCGTGGTGCTTTCCCTGGCATGTGCGCTGCTTCTTCTCATCTCCGTGTTCCGCCGGGGCTGGAAGCTCCCGGTGACGGGCTTTGTCGCACTCATTGCCGTCTCCATACTGGGCAAGGGGCTCTTCCCGGGTCTCCTGCAGCGCTTCAGTGTGGCTCCCAACGAGATTGCCATGGAGCGCCCCTACATCGATCTCAACATCAAATACACCCGGCAAGCCTTCGGTCTCAACAATATCGAAGAACGTGAGTTCCCTGCCGACGAAAACCTCACCTGGGGGACCATCCAGCGCAACGAAGCCACCGTTCAGAACATCCGTCTTTGGGACACCAAGCCCCTGCTTACAAGCTACAGTCAGCTCCAGGAAATCCGCACCTATTACAAATTCGTCGACATCGATGTGGACCGGTACGTGATCAACGGCCGCTACCGTCAGGTGACCTTATCCCCGCGGGAAATCTCCTACAAGGATCTGCCCAGCAAGATCTGGATCAATGAGCGCCTCAACTACACCCACGGATACGGCATCGTCATGGGACCCGTGAACCTGGTCACGGCGGAAGGACTTCCGGAATTCTTCATCAAGGACATCCCTCCCCGGTCCCTGGACAGCGTGGAGGTCCGGCGCCCGGAGATCTACTTCGGGGAGATCCCCAATGATTATGTCTTCGTGAAAACCAAGGCCCAAGAATTCGACTACCCCTCGGGAGATCGCAACGTCTACTCGACCTATGCCGGGACGGGAGGGGTTCCTCTCTCTTCGTTCTGGCGGAAAGCGCTGTTTTCGATGCGCCTGGGCAGTCTGAAAATTCTCCTCTCCAACGACCTGACCCCGGAAAGCCGGATCCTCCTCTACCGGGACATTCGCCAGAGAGCCTCCCGGATTGCCCCGTTTTTACGTTACGATTCGGACCCCTACGTCGTCGTAACTGGAGAGGGCAAACTCTTCTGGATCCTGGACGCCTATACGGTCAGTTCCATGTATCCCTATTCTGAACCGGTGCGGGGGATCGGCAACTACATTCGAAATTCCGTAAAGGTCGTCATCGACGCTTACAACGGCACCGTCCACTATTATGTGAGCGATCCTCAGGATCCGATCGTGCAAACCTACGCCCGGATTTTTCCCGACCTGTTCAAGCCCCTGGACACCATGGCAGCCGATCTGAAAGCCCACCTGCGCTATCCGGAAGGCCTGTTTTCGGTGCAGGCTCAGGTGTATGCCACCTATCACATGCAGGATTCTCAGGTGTTTTACAACAAAGAAGACTTATGGAGCCTGCCCGTGCGCGGCAGTGATAAAGGGCAGCCCATGGAGCCCTACTTCACGATCATGAAGCTTCCCGGCGAAACCAAGGAAGAGTTCATCTTGCTCGTTCCCTTTACTCCCAGCCGCAAGGACAACATGTCGGCCTGGCTGGCGGCGCGCAACGACCTGCCGAACTACGGCAAGCTGATCGTGTACAATTTCCCCAAGCAAAAGCTCATCTTCGGGCCCCGGCAGATCGAAGCCCGGATCGACCAGGATGCCGAGATCTCTCAGCAGATCTCCCTGTGGAACCAGACAGGTTCCCAGGTCATCCGCGGCAACCTCCTGGCGATTCCGATCGAGACCTCCCTCATTTATGTGCAGCCTCTCTACCTGGCCGCCGCCCAGGGGCAGCTCCCCGAGCTGAAGAGGGTCATCGTCGCTTACGGCAACAGGATCGTCATGGAAGAGAATCTGGAACGGGCTCTGACCTCCCTTTTCCGGAGCGGGGCCGCACCGCGCCCCGTTGCGCCGGGCCCGGTGGCAAAGCGGGGCGTTGAGACCCAGGCACAGAAGGCCATGGAAGCATACAACCGGGCGCTGCAG
Source organism: Candidatus Tectimicrobiota bacterium (assembly GCA_016193065.1). Classification (GTDB taxonomy): domain Bacteria; phylum JACPSX01; class JACPSX01; order JACPSX01; family JACPSX01; genus JACPSX01. The sequence goes on from JACPSX010000102.1 coordinate 13,076, forward strand.
TACTTGCGAGAGGGGAACTGGGCCTCCTACGGCCAGGAAGTCAATCGACTCGGGGAATTATTGCGGGAAATGTCCAGGCAATCCAAATAAGCCCGATTAGACTCTCTGGGTAACTAAGGCATTTGACCCACAAAATTCAACCAAAAACCCTATTTACGAACCGGAACGATTTGTGTAATTTCCACAAGAACTTAGGGAGGAACTGTCTGTGGTCCGAACAGAACTGAGCCAAGTTCTCTGCGATCCGCTGGGATTCAGCCGCCAGTGGTCCCGGGAGGGGTGCCGGGTCATGGGCTGCTTGGACAACTACGTTCCCGAGGAATTCATCCATGCCGAGGAAATGATCCCCCTGCGCCTCTTGGGGTCTACGGAGAGCGTGACGCTGGCCGATACTTTCCTCCCTGTCTTTGCCGGCAAGCTGGCCCGCAGCATCCTGGAGCAGGCCCTGCAGGGAAACCTCGTCCACCTGGCGGGTATCGTCCTCTCCAACAGCAGCGATGCGGTGCGGATGCTCTACGACCTGTGGGAGCGCCACATCCCGGGGCAGTGGGTTGCCTTGATCGATGTCCCCGCCATCCTGGAAGGAGAGACCAACCACCGGGTTTTCCGGCAGGCCATGCTGGAGTTTAAAGAGAAACTGGAAAAGTTCACGGGCAAGCCTCTGGAGGCCGCCGCCTTGCGCCGCAGCATCGCCGTCTTCAACGAAAACCGCCGCCTGCTGAAAAAAGCTGCCGCCCTGTTGAGTGCCTCGCCGCCTCGATTGAGTGCCGAGACCTACCTGGATGCGGTTCTCAGCGGGTTCGTGCTTACGAAGGAGAAACATAACGAGTACCTTCGGCAACTCCTGGAATCCTGCCGGCGGGAGACTCCCGACAGGGGAGGGCAACTCGTTCCCCTGCACATTTCCGGTCCCATCCTGGTGGATCGATCCTTTCTCCCTCTCCTCCAGGAATGCGGCGCCACCATGGCCTCCGAAGACCTGGGTACCGGGAGCCGCTATTACTGGGACGAAGTTGATGAGACGGGAGATCCCATCGAGGCCGTCATCGAGCGGTACTGGAGGAAAATTCCGGACTCCTACAAGACGCCCATGAAACCCCGCTGGCTTCATCTGCTCTCCCAGATCGAGCGCAGCAAGGCCAGGGGGGTCATTTTCGTCATCGAGAAATACTCCGATGAAGATCAGTATGACTACCCGGTATGGCGGGATCGATTGCGCGCCCGCGGCATTCCGTCTTTGCTGCTCGATTCCGAGCTGGTCCTGGAAGGCGAACAGGTGCGCACGCGCGTACAGACCTTCGTTGACATTGTGAGGGGAGGGGCCTTTTCATGACGACTACCGCTCCGAAGAAGAAGGGGAGGGCACTGAACTCCTCTTACGAAGCCGCTATTGTCCTCAAGGAGTACTGGGAAGGAGCCGCCCGCCACCGGGCCGAGGGCCGCCCCGTGGCCTGGGTGTCGGGCAATGTACCCATCGAGCTCTTTTGGGCGCTGGGCATCTACCCCGTGTATCCGGAAAACTACTCGGCCGTCTGCGCCTCCATTCAACGCGCTCAGGAACTCTGTGAGGAGGCGGAAGAGAGGGGCTACTCGATTGATTTGTGCTCCTACAGCCGGGTCAACCTGGGAATCGTGCTCGGCAAGGGAGTTGACCATCCGGATCTCCCCTATGGTGGACTCCCCCGCCCCGATATGCTGGTCACCACCCGGATTCCGTGCCTCCCTCAAGTGAAGTGGTGGGAGGTCGTGCGGGAATTCTTCGATATCCCCATGTTCGTCGTCGATGCCACGATGGTGGATCTCCCAATCCGCGAGTCCCAGCGCCAGCACTACCTGGGCCAGATCCGGGAGCTGATCCCCTGCCTGGAGAAGAAACTTGGAGTTCGCTTTCAGGAGGACACGTTCCTGGAAACTTTGAAACTTTCCGACCGGGCGGCGGAGATCTGGCTCGAACTCCTGGATCTTCGTACGGCCGTACCCAGCCCGGTGGGGAGCCGGGAAATGTGCGGCAACGTCTTCCCACTGGTTGCCATGCTGGGAAACCCGAGGACCATCGAGTTTTTTACCCACCTCCGGGACGAGGCCAAACAGTGCGTCCAGGAGGGCAAAGGGGCTCTGGAAAACGAGCGGATCCGGCTCGGCTGGGACAACATCCCCATGTGGTACAACCTGAAATTCTTCAGCGACGTGGAAGATCGAAACGCGATTTTTACCTATGAGACCTACCTGCGCTACGTCTGGGGAGGCCGCATGGACTTAAACGACCCCTGGACCGCATTTGCCGACAAGCACCTGGATGTCTGGCTCAACTACAGCATCAACCAGCGGGTCCGCACCCTTCTTCATGACATCGTCAAGTTCAAACTGGACGGCCTCGTCTTCCACCAAAACCGCAGTTGCAAACGGTTCTCCATGGGTCAACGGGACCTGGCTCAGGTCATTCAGGAGAACCTCGGAGTTTCGAGCCTGTTTATCGAGTCCGATATGGCGGATCCCAGGGCGTACGCGGAAGCTCCGACCCGGGTAAAAATGGAGGCGTTCCTGGAAATGCTGGAGGGGAAAAAGAGCTGATGTACTATGCCGGGATCGACGCGGGATCCAACACGATCAAGACCGTGATCTTAGGTGAAGAGGGGATTGCTTCCTACCACGTGATTAAGACGGGGCTGGGCGGGGAAGAGCAGGCCGCCCGCTGTCTGGAAGAGGCTTGTGCAAAGGCCCGCATCGGCCGCGAGGAGATCGCCTGCATCTACTGTACCGGCTATGGCAGGGAGTATCTCAACTTTCCCCAGGGGCGCAAGAGCGAAATCATCTGCCACGGCGTCGGCGTGCACTGGATCCTTCCGGAGGTCCGAACGATCGTCGACATCGGCGGCCAGGACAGCAAGGGCATCCGCCTCAACGAGCGGGGAGAGGTGGAGAACTTCAACATGAACGACAAGTGCGCGGCCGGAACCGGCCGCTTCCTAGAGACCATGGCGACCGCCTTGCAGGTCCCCCTGGAAGAGTTCGGGGCGTGTGCCTTGCGAGCGACTGAACCCGTACGGGTGAGCAGCACCTGCACGGTCTTTGCCGAAACCGAGGTTATCTCTCACATCGCCCGCGGGAAAAAGAGAGATGAGATCCTCCTGGGGGTCTGCCAGTCCATTGTTGACCGGATTGCCGCCATGGTGCGCAGCATCGGGGTCAAGCCACCCGTCGCCATGACCGGGGGTGTGGCTAAGAACCCGGCCGTTGTCAAGCTCATGGGGGACCGGCTGGGCCTCCCGCTACTGCTGCCTCCCGAGCCCCAAATCACGGGGGCTCTGGGCGCGGCGCTCATGGCCCGCCAGGACATCCTCTCCCGCCAGAATTCCCAGCCGGCCCTGAGCGGATAGAAAGCTTCCCGATCAAGCGCGCCTTTACAGTCCCAGAGACTTGAAGAACCCCTCCTTCTCGAGCTCATCGAGAAAGCTGGTGTCCACGAAGTCGGCGGGCTTGGCCTGCTTGGCCTTGGGATGGTCTTTGGCGATGTCATCGAGCAAGAACTGGATCCCCTCCAAAGTGGGGTAGGGTTTGTTGGGAACCATCCTTACAAAGGCCTTGTAACCAGATTCCAGGACATCCCTGTCAGGATTCCGCATGTACTGGGACATGATGGCCTTGGTTTCTTTCTCGTGCGTCTTGATGTAGCGGACGGCTTCTGCATAGCCCTTGACCACCGCCTTCACGGTGCTCCGGTTGGCCTTGATGTAGGTGCGGGTCGTGGCGAGCCCGTTGCCCTGAATGGGAACATTCAGATCCGCGATATCCAGGAGCTCTTTGTAGCCCAGCTTCAGGGCTGTGGGAACCTCGGAGGGGCTTAAGATGGTTCCGTCGATCCCTCCTGCCTTCAAGGCTGCAATCCGCTTGCTTGTCCCCCCGGTCTGCAAAATCATAACGTCCCGGTTCGGATTCAGCCCCAGATGCTTGAGGGCGATGAGCATGGCGTTATGCGAAGCGGATCCAAAGCCGCTCACGCCCAACTTCGTCCCCTTTAGGTCCTGGGCCTTGCTGACGTCGGGCTTGGTAATGAGGGAATAAGCATAGGTGTTTTCCGAGGCTGCCACCAGGACTGCGTCCGAGCCCGCCAGGTTGGCCTGCACGATCGTTCCAATGTTGACAAAGGGGGCTTCCCCGGCCACCAGAGCCTGGGTGGCGACCCTTCCTCCCTCGATGAAGACGAGCTCCGCCTCAATCCCATGCTTCTTGAAAATCCCGGCCTCCTTCCCCACCCAGATGTGGATCTGGTTGTAGGAGATGGCCGGATAGGCAATGCGCACCGTTTTGATGCTTCCCTGGCCATGCGCCGTACTGACGGACAGCGACAAGGCCACGGTGAGAACAAGCCACAAAAAAGTCGATCGACTTTTCATCTCACACCTCCATCCATTCGAGAACTTCAATCTCTCCAGAAAAGACAGCAATGCCAATCTTTTTAATGTGTTAGACAACCACTTCGTATCATAATCGGTCCCGAATGTCAATTTCGAAGTAAGTTCATCCATCACCGCCACATGCCCAAGCTCAAAGGCGCAGGTCCTTCCCTCAAGACTCCCAAAACCATGCGCTCAGTTCAAGCTCTTCGCGAGTCTCTGAAAAGGGGAGGGTGGAAACCTGCAGTGGACTGAAGATTCTCCGTAGAAACCGGGAACCTCGCTTGCTCCTTGCAGTTCCGAGAAGAGGTGGGTATGATAGCCGGGAACATTTAGGAGAGACCAGAAGCCACCTCTTCCAGAGTAGTTCAAGTTCCAAAACTTGGCGAGGTGCCCCCGTAGCTCAGTCGGATAGAGCGAGGGATTCCTAATCCCTAGGCCGGAGGTTCGATCCCTCTCGGGGGCACCAACCTTTTATCGGAGAAAAAACCCTTATGGCGGTATCCGCAGCAAAAACTCGCAAACAGCTCCTGAACCAGAAGGATGAATTCGTCACGCTCTCTGCCAGGGCACTCACTTTCGTTGCCAGTCACTGGCGCCCTTTTCTCTTCGCTCTCCTTTTCATCCTCATCGTCGGTGCCGCCTTTGGCGCCTATAACCTGTATTCCAACCGCCAAGAGCGTCAGGCAGCGCTCGCTCTCTTTCAGGCCCGCGCTCTTTAT
>JACPSX010000281.1 GCA_016193065.1 Candidatus Tectimicrobiota bacterium
ATTGCAACGTCTGATCCGTGACATTCGAATTATTGAAGTGGCAATGGGCGATGGTGTCAAACAGGTATATGAAAATGAACGGTCGCTTATTCACAAACTGCGCCGTATCAAACGGGAAATTAATATAGATGGTTTTTAGAAGAGACTTACCATCAGATTTTTATTTCCCTTCCGGTGCGACCGCTCCACTGGTGGCAGAGCTGGAGGAGAGAATATACGGATCCGAGTACTTTGAAGAGTTGTATCCATTTTTGGCTACTATTAAGACCTGCTTTCACAAGGGCGGGGATGGGTCTCCTAACCCGGATTATTCACGAACGATGAAACAAAACAGCCACCGAGTCCCTCAAACGTGCTATAGAAGCGGTGTTGAAACATTTCTATGCACACTCGCGAGGAGGCTCGATGGCTACAGACTGTATACCCCAACTGACCTTCCGATTCCAGGAAAATTCCAAGCCCGTGGTGGCCACCTTCGACATGGCTCACGCCAGTTCGGATGGAGGGGCCGTCTTGCTCAAAAGCTTGGACGCCCGGCTGAAGCTGACCGAGCAGATGGCCTCGTGCCTGACCGACCAGCGACAGCCCGGCAAAGTTCAGCATGAGCTCTTGGAACTCGTTCGGCAACGCGTCTTTGGACTCGCCTGTGGGTATCCCGACGGCAACGACGCCGCCCGCCTGGCCGACGATCCGATCCACAAGCTCTTGGTGGGGCGCGATCCTCTGAGCGGTCCCGCGCTGGCCTCCCAACCCACGCTGTCGCGCTTCGAGAACCAGATGGGCCGCAAGGATCTCTACCGGTTGAGCCTGGCTCTGGCGGATCGGGTGATCGTGCACCATCGGCGGCGCCTGAAGGGCAAAGCCCGGCGGATCACCATCGACCTGGATCCGACCGACGACCCCACTCATGGCCAGCAGGAGTTCACCTTCTTCAACGGCCACTACGACACCTGGTGTTATCTGCCCGTGGTGGCCACGGTGAGCTTCGACAAAGAGCCCGAGCAGTATCTGGTGGGCGTGGTCCTGCGGCCCGGCAATGCCTCGGCCAAGCAGGGAGCCATCGGGATCTTGCGGCGGCTGCTCTCCAAGCTGCGGACGGCTTTCCCCCGGGCCCGACTGCGGGTGCGCCTGGACGGAGGGTTTCAGGACAATGGGATCATGGATTTTCTGGAGGCCGAAGGGGTCGAGTACTTGATGGCGCTGGCCAGCAATGCGCGCCTGGAGAAGCGCGCCCGGCGGCTTTTGGGCACGGCCCGTCGGCTCTCGCGGGAGACAGGCCAAAGCGCCCAGCTCTACGGCGAGACCCGCTACGCGGCCCAGAAGTGGTCCCACAAACGGCGAGTCATCCTGAAGGCCGAGGTGGTCCGGCATCCGGGCCGCGACCCCCGGGACAATCCCCGCTTCGTGGTCACCAACCTGCCCTACAAACCCGAGACGGTATATGGGATCTACCGCCAGCGGGGGGATGCGGAGAACCGGTACAAAGAGCTGCATGCCGGGCTGGAGCTGGACCGCACGAGTTGTCATCGCTTCCTGGCCAATCAGTTCCGGGTTCTGCTCACGGCAATGGCCTATGTTCTCCTGCAGGAGCTGCGGCGGCAGGCCCGGGGGACGGACTGCGCCGACGCTCAGGTCAGTACCCTGCGCGAGCGCCTGTTCAAGCTCGCCGTCTGGGTCGAGCGCTCGGTGCGGCGCATCGTCCTGCATCTGCCGGTCTCCTTTCCCTGGCTGCGCAGCTGGCGGCAGATTGCCTGTGCCGTGGGAGCTTCTCCCGGATAAGCCCGCAGCCCCTCCCAGTGTTCCGAGAAAAAAGCAGGGCAGCAGTGTCTCTGCCGTCGGCGTCGTTGTGTCTCTGCCGAGAATGTCCCCTTAGCAACGAGGCACAACAGGTCGACTCTGAGCCTCGAAGAGAGGGAGCACCCGGCTTTGTGGTGTTATTACAGCCATCTGGGTGTGCGACAAATTTGTGGATCCCAGGGGCTAGCCGATGGAGCGGGCCTCCCAGAACTCCTCCCAGCGGTTGCTGAGTTGGCAGCAACGCAGAGCGAGGATGGCGTTGGCACCCCGGACAGTCCACCGCATGCCTGATTGCTTGAGCCGGTGCCCGACAATGGTCTTGCACCCCGCCTCGACAACGCCCGATCCGACGAACAAGCCCTGGCTCCGGAAGCGGGCATAGCGCATCCGTTCCGCGTTGGTCTGGAAGTAATCGATCGCCTTGCGGACCTCCTCCTTGGCCTTCTCCTCTCGAGGTCGTAGACGGCGCATGGAGGCGACCACGGCCTCGACCTCCCCGGCGTCCAGTTGCTTGCAGCGGGCCGCCGCCCATTCCTTGGACTCGGCGCTGGCCGCTCCGTAGACGATCTTGCTCAGCGTGGCCAAGTGCTCCCGGGCGTGGTAGAGGTCGACGATCTGGATCGCCCCGTGGAAGTGCTCGTCGGCGATCGCCCAGATCCACGGCGCCCCATCTCCCAGCACGATCACCTTCTCAGCCCGCGTGAGGCCCCGCCGCACCGCCTCGGCGTAGAGGCGGCAGCCGAACAACTCGGCCGTCTCGATGGCCCCGACGTAGGTGGTAGACCCCTCGTCGCGCACCGGATGCCCCTTCTCGTCGAGCCTCGTCTGGGTGAAGACGCATCCGAGTTTGGCCTCGCGGGTCTTGGCCTTGCCGCTTTCGTCCTTGCCCGGGCGCCCTTCGGTCTCCTGCGGGACCATCGGCACCCCCGTCCCGTCGAGGGCAATGTACAGCTTCGCTACCGACCTGAGCGGCACCACCTTGCCCGACAGAGCCAGGGCCTGCTCCCCTTGGGAGATCCTCTCCACCTGTGCGCCGAGGGCTTCCGAGAGTCGCTCTACGGCCTTGGTTTGGACCACGATGCCCGCCAACTCCTCCAGGTCTTCCCGTCCTTCCTCGAAGGGTTCCTTGGCGCCGACGCGGCCCATCATGCGACGCACGCCGGGACTGAAGGACGTTCCCACAATGTCCAGATCTTGATCCTTGGGAATGATCCCCGCTTGGCACCCCTCACAGCGGTAGTAGGCCCGTTGGACTTCCACAGCAGACAACACCGTCGTGAGCCGCTTGCTACGGTAGTCGACAAACTGGGCTTGGTGACCTTGGCCACAGTCGATTCGTGCACCGCGATGGCCTCCAGCGTCGGAGTTGATCAGTTTCTCCAACAAGATGCCACCCATCTGGTGCATGGACGAGCGAATCGCCCGCTCGAGGGCTTCTAAATCCAACTGCCCCAAGGCCTCCCGATCCCTCAGGGCCCGGGTCACGAGAGCGTCGATTTCTTGCCTGATTTCCTCCCCGAAGGAGGCCGCGAGGTTTTTTTTACCTCCGGGCCTGCCGCTGGCACGGACCGCAGTTCACAAATCTCTTCATTGATCTCGATGAGTCGGTGGCTTAACTCTTGGAATCGGTGAAAAGTCTCTACCTCCCGTCTCAGCTTGGTCAGGGCAGGGCCGGAGCGAAACTGGCGGGTCTGGGTCTTCCCCTGCACCTTGCGGGTAAAGGTGAAATAGGGCCCATGTCCCGGGTGGCCCGGTTCCTTGCAACAACAGGTAGACTTCCCACACGTCAGATACTGTTCCACGATGCTCCCTCGTCGCATATCCCCCAAGGCTTCAATCTCCCTTAAGGTCTGAGCCCGTTGCCGCTCTAAGGTCTCCTGGGTGTGGGCCATAGAATCCTCCTTTATCTTAAAGTCTTAATACTCTAGGATTCTACGGCAACCCAACTCTTTTGTCAACTACCCACAAATTTGTCGCACACCCCAGCCATCTGACTCCCTTGCATGGGCGTTCATGAATAATGCAGGCTAGCGGATTTGGACTTGCCTCTGCGAACGGAATGAAATGGGGGAGGGATCCCGCACCATAAGAGAAAGAAATCTATCTCGGTATTTTTCTCGCTTTAGAGATGCTCCGATATGACGATAAATAACTCTCGGAAATAGAAGGTGATACAAGAAGAATACAACTTGAGTTCCACTAAAACTGAGCGAGACAAAAGATGAGCCATTCTCAAAGGTAGGCTTTTTCCATTTGAGGAGAGATCAAGGCAGGGTTGTCGTTGAAACACGAGACCGTTATGAGGAAGGACAGTCTGAATCGCCTGGTGGCTGGCAAAATCCAGCCCTCCAGAAAACGCATCGTTGAGTGGCCCGAAGGGATTCGCTTTCTCATTTCCCACGAGAACAAGACTGTGCGGAAGTTCATTAAGGGCTGTCTTAAAGGTATGGGGTGTCCTACCCTCCTTGAATTGGTTCCTACCGGAGGAAATATCTTGATTACAGTGGTTCAAGAGCAGCCTCACGTGTTGATCTGCAGCGGCGAGACTCCAGAGATGAAGGACTGGAGCCTGGTGAGATCGATCCGCAATCACCCGGAGGTCAGCAAGACGAAAGTCATCGTTGTCAGCGGGGATTCAGCCAGAGAGTCCATTCTCGGAGCGGTGAAGGCCGGGGTCGATGACTATGTCATTCTTCCGTTTTCCGCCTCTAACTTTGAGGAACGGGTTTGGGTCTTATTTGCCAGAGGATTGGAGTGACATGGCGGGGGAGTTTTTCGAGCTGGGGCTCAGCGAAACTGGGGTTCGCCGCTCTCATCGCCAGCCCGTGAAAATGGGCAAACCGGATACCGGAAAGTAACATTTTGTGAACCCCAGGGGGCGGATTGGGTCGGCCGGATAAAGCCCCCCCATGGTTCCCCCCTTTAGAGGCGCTGCGGCGTGACGATAAGTATCTCTGGAAAACAAGATGTTATGGAGAAAGCGGTCTGAATTCTATGAAAACTGATCTGAAGGAGAAAGCGGGAGCGCCGGCTGACTTTATTCCCTCCAAAGCCGTCCGGCCCGTCCCCAAAAATCTTCGCTTTCTTGTGGCTTACGAGAATCCCAGTGTTTGCCGGACTATCGCCTCCACTCTGAAAGACATGGGGTTTTCATACATCGAGGTGCGGGGCGAAACGGAAAACCTCTACAAGATCCTCAAGGCGGACGGGATCTCCTGCCTAATCTGCGGGACTAAGGCCATGGAACGAAATCGACAAGAACTCTTCAGGATGATCCGGTCCGACGAAGACTTGAAACATCTCATCCTGGTCGTTGTCGACGGAGGCTCGAAAAAAGAAAAAGTTCTGGAGGCCCCTCCAGCCGGCCTTGACGTCTACATCTCGGTTCCGTTTTCTATCCGACACTTCGAAGAGAGGATTCGTAAGATCCTGGTGGAAAAATCCCCGGGAAACCGGGCAGCATAGTTGAGCCTGCGGTGGAACAGAAGAAAGATCATCCGTGCATGGTGCTTGGGAACTGGAATCCTGAATTTGTGCGGGGATGAGAACGTTAGCGGCCGGAGATCTTCATGTAAAGACTCGGCGACACGGATGAGGCACCGGTTTCGGTCGCCACTGTAAAGTGAGGGCTTTATGATCAAGGATGGTTTTAGTTCCCTGGTGGCTGGGAGAGCTCAGCCCCGAAAAAACTCCACCGTTCGCTTGCCTGAAAAGATTCGCTTTCTCATCGCTCACGAGAACCCCTCTGTGCGGAAGCTCATTCGGGGATGTCTGAAGAATATGGGGTTCACCACGGTTCTTGATCTGACTCCTACTGGAAACATCTTTCGTACGCTCGTCGCAGAAAAAGCCCACGTCCTGATCTGCAACGGGGAAACCCCCGAGATGAAGGAATGGGAGCTGGTGAAACTGCTTCGTAACCATCCGGAGGTCTGTAAGACGAAGGTCGTCATTGTCAGCGGGAATTCCGACAAGGAATCAATTCTGGGAGCGGTGCGGGCCGGCGTCGATGACTATCTGATAATTCCGTTCTCAGCCTCCGCCTTGGAGGAGAGGATCCGAGCCTTGTTCGCCGTCAAAGCCGGCGGTTAGAGAATCGCCCGGGCTAGCTTGCCAGGGCGGTGCTCTGTTTCTCTGGCGTGGATCCGCGCGTGAACTCCCTCCGCCAGGCTTAGCGACCTGGCAAGCCCAGGGCCTCGATGATCCGGCTCGGAGCAGCCGCCTTGTTGAGGACGTAGAAGTGCAGGCCGGGTGCGCCGGCGTCAAGTAGCTCCCGGCATTGCCGGATCGCGTGGGCGATGCCCACCTCCATCTCTGCCTCAGGATCGTCCCGCTTGGCCTCCAGCTTGGCCACCAGTGCTGGCGGAAGCTTCGCGCCGCACAGGGCGGTGATGCGCCGGATCTGGGCGTAGCTGATGATTGGCAGGATCCCGGGGACCAGGGGCACCTGGATGCCTGCCTCCCCGTATCGGCGGCGGAAGGCGAAGAAGTCTCGGTTCTCGTAGAAGAGCTGGGTGATCACCACGTCGGCACCGGCCTCGACCTTGCGCTTGAGATGAGCCAGATCCTCTTCTGGACTGGCGGCTTCCTGGTGGGTCTCCGGGTAGCCCGCCACGGCAATTCCGAAGTGGGGGAACTCCCGGCGGATGACAGTCACCAGCTCGTTGGCGTGTGCCGGTCCACCGTCCACCGGGGTGAAGTGAGACTCCCCGCGAGGGGGGTCGCCGCGCAGCGCGACGATATTCTCGATACCCTGGCTGGCGGCTTTTCCGAGCCAGGCGCGCAGGTCCTCGTGGGAGGAGCCGACACAGGTCAGGTGGGCTGCCGTACTGACTCCGAACCGTTTGCCAATGGCAACCGTCAGCTCGATGGTCTTTTCACGGGTGGAGCCGCCCGCACCATAGGTGCACGTGATGAACGACGGGCGGAAGGCCACCAGCGCTTTTACGGCCCCGAACAGTACGTCCTCTCCGGCCGGAGTTTTGGGCGGGAAAATCTCAAAGGACAGGCCGAACTTCCCTCTGCCGTAAGCCTCGCTGAACTTCATCGTTGGGAGCGCCGTATCCAATGGTTGCTATTATCGCTCATGCAGTTCCGTCATTCATGCTGTCCCGCAGTCCATGTCTCTGCTGGAACGGCCCCAGTATAGCAGACCTCCAGGACCTTCTGCACCGGAGTCAGGGCCGGAAAATCCCCAGGGGGGAAGGAGGTAACCTTAGCAAAGAGACCGTGAAAGCTGTAGACGAACCCCGGCTTAGCCGCCTAACGTGATCATCTCGATCTTCTGGCGGCGCTTGGGGTCGTAGCCGGTGGGGGAGAGCAGGGCCTCGAGACGCTCGTCCGAATATCGATCGCGCCTCTGTCTCCAGGTTGCAGCGATAACCTCGGCGAGGGTTTCGTCCGTCGCCCCGTTGCGCATCGGTGTCTTGAGATCGATGCCCTGTTGCGAGAAAAGGCAGGTCACGAATTTTCCGTCCGCGGTTAACCTGACCCGCGTACAACTTGAACAGAAGGGCTCGGTGACCGAAGCGATGACCCCGATGTCGCCGCTGCCGTCCATAAATTGGTAATCCACGGACGGCGCACTTCCCCGATTTCTGCCCATTTCTCTCAAAGGAAAGCGAGTCTTAATTCTCTCGATGATCTCCTTTTTAGAGACCATCTTCTCGGAAGTCCAGTTGTTCGAGTTGCCCACATCCATGTACTCGATAAATCGTATGGCAAAGCCGTTCTTCCTGGAGAAATCCACCAGATCGATGATTTCATCGTCGTTGACCCCCCGCTCGATCACCGCATTGATCTTGATGGGGTTTAGACCACAGCGCTGGGCGGTAAAAAGGCCCTCCAGTACCCTTGCCAGGTCTCCCCGCTTGGTGATTCTCTTGAACTTTTCAGGATCCAGCGTATCGATGCTCACGTTGATCCGCTTGAGTCCCGCGGATTTAAGCGCGGGGGCCTTTTCGGCGAGCACAGAACCGTTGGTCGTGAGGGAGAGATCGTTCAGGCCGTTCAGGGAGGAAAGCTGGCAGATGAGTTTTTCCAGGTCCCGGCGGACCAATGGTTCCCCGCCGGTGAGCCGGATCTTATCCACCCCTAACTGGATGAAGAGGTTGGCAAGCCGGGTAATCTCTTCAAAGGTGAGGATTTCCTTCTTGTCGATCCACACGTACTCATCAAGAGGCATACAGTAAGTGCAACGAAAGTTACACCGATCCGTGACGGAGATTCGCAAATCCTTCACAGGCCGGTTGTAAAGATCGCGCACCTTGGCCATCGCTTTTCTCTTACAGCATTCCCAGTTCGAGCTTTGCCGCTTCGGATATCAAGGAGGGGTCCCAGGGCGGCTCGAAAACAATCTCGACCCTGGCGTCGCTGACTCCTGGTATGGCTCTCACTTTGGCTTCTACTTCCAGGGGAAGGTCTTCCGCCACTGGACAGTTGGGTGACGTCAGGGTCATCTGAATCTCTACTTTTCCCGAGGGATCCACCTTGACGTTGTAAACCAGGCCCAGGTCATAGATATTAACCGGAATCTCAGGGTCAAAGCATGAGCGCAGAACTTCAATCACTTCCGCTTCGAGAACCAGTGAATTGATTGGCGTGTTTTCCATTGGACCCTCCTGTGAATCTTTCGGGAACGGCCTCTATTCCGTCGAAATGGGCGTCTCTTTTCCTTCCAGAGCTGCATGAAGCGTGTGCCACGGCAGGCTGGCGCATTTGACCCGGATCGGGAACTCGCAGACTCCGCAAAAGACGGCAAGTTTTCCAAGCCCGGCAGGATCCGGGCACTTCCCCGGTTCGCCGGTGATCATCTTATGAAACTGCTCGAAAAGGGTTTGCGCTTCGGCCTTGGTTTTTCCTTTCACGCTGGTGGTCATCATGGAGGCCGAGGCCTTGGAAATCGCACAGCCCGCGCCTTCAAAGCTGATCTCCCGGATCACATCCCTTTCCAACTGGAGGTAGATGGTGAACTGATCTCCGCACAGCGGGTTATGGCCTTCCGCGGTCCGGTTTGCGCATTCCAGCTTCTGATAATTGCGGGGCTTCTTGCTGTGATCGAGTATGACCTGCTGGTAGAGCTCCCGGAGGTCTGACATCAGGCGAACACCTCCTTGACCTTGTGGAGCCCTCTCACCAGGGCGTCGATCTCTTCCTTGGTGTTATAGAAGGCCAGAGAGGCCCGGGCGATGGCCGGTACTCCGTAGCGCTGCATGAGGGGCATGGCGCAGTGATGGCCCGCGCGTATTGCAACCCCCTCGTGATCCAGGATCGTGCCGATGTCGTGCGGGTGAATGCCATCCAGCACGAAAGACAGGACCCCGGCCTTCTCCTTGGCAGTGCCGATGATTTTCAGGCCCGGGATGGCGGAAAGCGCTTCCGTTGCGTAGGCGAGCAATTCCTGCTCGTAGGCGGCGATTCGTTCCATTCCGATTCCGTTCAGGTAGTCGATGGCCGCACCGAGCCCGATGCCGCCCGCGATATGGGGTGTTCCGGCCTCGAACTTGTACGGCAGCGCGTTGTAGAGGGTCTTCTCGAAGGTGACCGAGCTGATCATATCGCCGCCGCCCTGGTATGGGGGCATGTCTTCCAGCAAACCGGCCTTGCCGCAAAGGATGCCGATGCCGGTCGGGCCGAACAGCTTGTGACCGGAAAAGATGTAGAAATCGCAATTGAGCTCCCGGACATCAACCGCCAGATGGGGTACCGCCTGGGCGCCATCGACCAGAACGGGAACGCCCCGGTCGTGGGCCATCTGGGTGATCTGCTTGACCGGGTTGATCGTGCCCAGGGCGTTCGATATGTGAACGATGGAGACCAGCTTTGTTCTTGGATTCAGCAGTTTCTCGTATTCATCGAGCAACAACTCGCCGGCGTCGTTGATAGGGATGACGCGCAAAACAGCACCCTTTTCCTCGCACAACATCTGCCAGGGGACGATGTTGGAGTGATGCTCCATCACGGACAGGATGATTTCATCCTGCGCTTTGACGGCCGTCCTGCCGTAAGTCCGGGCGACGAGATTGATGCCCTCCGTAGCGCCGCGAACGAAGATGATTTCCCGGTCCTGCGCAGTGTTTAGAAACCGCCTCACCTTGGCGCGAGCGGCTTCATAGTCCTGGGTGGCCTTTTCGCTCAG
>JACPSX010000262.1 GCA_016193065.1 Candidatus Tectimicrobiota bacterium
CGGGGTCCCCCTTGCTTGTTTCGGAAGTTGGCGGGCAGCACCCGGTGCAGTTTCTCGGGCCAGTCCAGGCCCCGGGGGTCGTAGCGCTGCTCGGTGAAAATCACGGGGACGCCATGGGCGCGGGCAAACTCGACCACGGTCTTCACCCGGGGGATGGTTCTTTGAAACGGGGTCAGGTCGATGCCCCGCTCGGCGAAGTACCCCTTATCCGAGAGGAAATCGTTCTGCATGTCGATCACGAGAAGGGCGCAATCATTGAGGGGGATGTCCGGAACGGGTGACTCCATGGTTTCGTCTCCTCCTGTGCCTTAATCTGGAAGATCCTGTCGCCTTTGCGGTGAACGCCGGCTTTCCCCCGTGGAAAGCCTGTCCACCTGCAAGGAAGTTTCCTCAGTCGTCTCCTCGCTGCAGTTTTTCCTGTACTTGCGTGACTGCGATGTCCGTGGAATTCCCCCTCCTCTGGTATGGATTTCCACCCAGGATCTCAACGATCTCCATTGCTGCTCAACCCGGCTCCAGCCGCGCTTTCGCGTACGGGAGCTTCCTCCGATTCTCCGGGTCCGGCTGCGTGCAGGCGGGCATGGATCTCCCGTGCCAGCATTATGCCGATCCCGGGCACTCCTGCAATTTCCTCCGGCGTTGCTTCCTGAAGCCCTTTCAGGCTGCCGAAGCGGCTCAGGAGATCGCGCTTTCGCCTGGAGCCGATGCCGGGGATCTCCTCCAGCGGAGAGCGCAGAGTTTCCCGTCCCCACAGCTTTTTGTGGTACGTGATCGCGAAGCGGTGCGCCTCGTCCCGCACCCGCTGCAGGAGAAAGAGAGCTTCCGAGCTCGGGGGGAGGAAGACCGGATTCTTGCGGCCGGGAAGGTAGAACCTTTCCTCGCTCCAGGCCTTCCCTTTTCTCTCCGGCGCTTCCTGGAGGCGGCTCTTGGCAATGCCGGCCAGGTCAGGCTCACCGATTCCCAGCTCACGGAGGATCTCTTCCGCGATGCCCAGTTGTCCCTTGCCCCCGTCGATCAGGATGAGGTTCGGAAGATCCATCTCCTCGATGGCCTTGCGATAGCGACGCTCGAGGATCTCGCGCATCATGGCGTAGTCATTGGGCGTGGACAGGGTGCGGATCCGGAAGTGGCGGTAGCGGGTTTTGTCGGGCTCCCCCTCTAAAAACGAAACCAGGGATCCCACCGCCTCCTTTCCCATGATGTTGGAAATGTCGAAGCACTCGATTCGGCGGGGCAGAGCCCGCAGGTGGAGCTTGGCCTGGATCTGAGCAAGGGCTCCCAGACGTTTTTCCTCCCGGTTGTGGGCCTGCTGGAGCGCTAGCTCGGCATTCTTGGTCGCCATCTGGATCAGGTTGCGCCGCTGGCCGCGCCGGGGAACAAGAATGCCCACGGGCCCGGACCTGCGCTCGTTGAGAATTTCGGCCAACGCCGTGGTCCCTTCGATGGAGAAGGGGAGCAGGATTTCCCGGGGGATGAAACTTTCCCCCAGGTAATACTGCTCCAGGCAAGAGGCCAGGATCTCAGGGTCGGGAAGGACCTGGTCTTTATAGAGGAACGATTTGGCTTCCGTTAGCTTCCCCCTGCGGACCAGGAGCCGCTCCATGACCACCTCGCCGTCCTTCCGGTAATAGCCGAAGACGTCCTGGTCCCGGAATTGGTAGGAGATGACTTTTTGGGGCTCCACGGTTTGCTCGATCGCCTGGATCTTGCGATGGTAGCGAGCGGCATCCTCGAAGGCGAGCTTCTCCGAGGCCGCGTGCATCTTGTCCTTGAGTTCTCTGACCAGCTCTTCCTTGCGGCCCTGGAGGAACAGAGTCACCTGCTTCACCAGTTCCTGGTACTCTTCGTCCGTGGTCAAGCCCGCTACGCAGGGGCCCACGCACTCCTTGATCTCGTAGTACAGACAGGGGCGGGTGCGGTTCCGGAAAATGTTGTCCGTGCAGGAACGCAGGGGGAAGTGGCGCTGGATGAAGCGCAGGGTTTCGCGGGCCGAGTAGGCCGACGAGTAGGGGCCGAAGTAGACGTTCTCGTCTTTCTGAGGGCGGCGCACGATCGTCAGGCGGGGATAGCGCGCCTTCACGTTCAGTTTGATGCTGACGTAGTCCTTGTCGTCCCGGAAGTTGATGTTGTACTTGGGGCGGTGTTCCTTGATCAGGTTGTTTTCCAGAAGCAGGGCCTCTTTCTCCGTGTCCGTCGCCACGAAGTCGATGTCCGTAACCACGGGGAGCAGGAAGCGGATCTGCAGGCGGCCGTCCCCCGCAGCCCGGAAGTAGGAGCGCACCCGGGCCCGGAGGTTCTTGGCCTTGCCCACATAGACCACCTTGCCGGACCGGTTTTTCATCAGGTAGACCCCGGGCGATCGGGGGAATCGTTCCACCTGTTCCAGCAAGGTCTCCGTTTTCACCTGGCCGTCTCCTCGTGGGTTCCAGGTGAGAAGGGGCGTCCCCCTCGGGCTCCAGTACATTTTTGCTCGGCTGTTCTATCGTGTGTCATTCGGATTCCACTCATTGTTAGAAGGGCCATGTGACAACCGACGGGCAAAAATCTAAGTCGCCCTACGGGGGATCGCCCCTTCTCCTGTAAGATCTGTATCATCGCGGTTTGCGTTTGCCGTTGCCGGCGGGGACGGGGATCTCGAGGTTGCAGGCCTGCAGCGCATAGATCCGGTCCCGCACCTCCGCGGCTTTCTCGAAGTCGTACTTGGCGGCGGCCCGCTTCATTTCCTGGTGGAGTTTCTTGAGCTTTCTGGGCAGATCCTCCGAGGGAATGTACTCCGGGCTCTCTTCCGCAGCCACGGGGACAGTGACGTAATCGGCCTCGTAAATTGAAGTCAGAAGGTCGGCGATGGATTTTACCACCGTTTCCGGAGTGATTCCGTTGTCCTTGTTGAACTGCCGTTGGATTTCCCGGCGGCGGTTGGTCTCCGCCAGCGCTTTTTCCAGGGACTGGGTCATCTGATCGCAGTACATGATCACCTGCCCCCGCACGTTGCGGGCAGCCCGGCCGATCGTCTGGATCAGGGAGCGCTCCGAGCGCAGGAACCCTTCCTTATCCGCGTCGAGAATGGCCACCAGGGAGACTTCAGGGAGGTCGAGCCCTTCCCTCAGGAGGTTGATCCCGATGAGCACATCGAACGCTCCCAGGCGCAGATCGCGGATAATCTCGGTCCGCTTCAGTGTGTCGATGTCCGAGTGCAGGTATTTCACCTTGACCCCCAGCTCCTGGTAGTATTCGGTCAGCTCTTCAGCCATCCGTTTGGTCAAGGTCGTCACCAGGACCCTCTCCTTGCTCTCGACCCGCTGCCGGATTTCGTGCAGGAGGTCATCGACCTGCCCCTTGGCGGGCTTGACCACGATTTCCGGATCCATGAGCCCCGTCGGGCGGATGATCTGTTCCACGACCAGCCCTGCGCTCTTCCGTAGTTCGTATTCAGCGGGGGTGGCCGAGACGTAGATCGCCTCGTTGACCATGGCCTCGAATTCCTGGAAGTTCAGGGGGCGGTTGTCCAGGGCGGAGGGGAGCCGGAATCCGTATTCCACCAGGGTCTCCTTGCGGGACCGGTCTCCATGGTACATGCCCCCGATTTGTGGAATGCTGACATGGCTCTCGTCGATGAAGAGGAGGAAGTCGCGCGGGAAGTAGTTCAACAGAACCCAGGGCGGCTGCCCCGGCAGGCGGCCGTCCAGATGGCGGGAGTAGTTTTCAATCCCTGGGCAGATTCCGGTCTCCCGGAGTAATTCCAGGTCGAACCGGGTGCGCTGCTGCAGGCGCTGGGCTTCCAAAAGCTTGTTTTGCCCTTCGAGTTCAGGCACCCGTTCCTTGAGCTCCTTCTTGATGTTCTCGATGGCCCGCAGGAGGTTTTGCTGGGTGGTGACGTAGTGGCTGGCCGGGTAGAGGTGAATTTTGCTCAAACGGCGCAAGACCTCCCCCCGCAAGGGATCAATCTCGAAGATCCCCTCGACCCGGTCTCCGAAAAACTCCACCCGGATCGCGATATCCTCCTCGTAGGCGGGGAAAATGTCGATGACGTCCCCCCGCACGCGGAAGGTTCCGCGGTGAAAATCGATATCGTTCCTGTCGTATTGAATCTCCACCAGGCGCTCCAGGATCTGCTCCCGGGAGACCTCCAGGTCGTTCTGGAACAAAACGAGCATGTCCCGGTACTCGAAGGGGGAGCCCAGCCCATAGATGCAGGAGACGCTGGCCACTATGATCACATCCCGGCGTTCGATGAGGGAGCGGGTGGCGGAATGGCGCATTTTGTCGATTTGATCGTTAATGGAGGAGTCCTTTTCGATATAGGTATCCGTGCTGGGGAGGTAAGCCTCGGGCTGGTAGTAATCGTAGTAGCTCACGAAATATTCAGCGGCGTTTTCGGGAAAGAGGCTGCGAAATTCGCTGTAGAGCTGGGCGGCCAGGGTTTTGTTGGGGGCAATGACCAGAGTGGGTTTGTTCGCCTGGGCAATGACATTAGCCATGGTGAAGGTCTTGCCCGAGCCGGTAACCCCTAGAAGTACCTGGTGGCGCATGCCCTGGTTCAGGCCGGCAACCAGCTCTTCAATGGCCTTGGGCTGATCTCCCCTGGGGACAAAGTCGGTGATGAGCTTGAACCGATCCATATCGGCTTCATTGTATTCCTTCCCCCCTGTTTTGCAACGGCGGCCTGCTAGCGGGCTTCCCCACTCCGAGTTCTTGCGGGTCCATGGGAAAGGGGCCGACTCCCGCCCTTCGCTCCGCGCCTCCCGCAGCGGGGGCGGCCAGGGTGGGACCCCTCCGCTACCGCCACGATAAGTTTTCGGCTGTCTGCAATCGAGTCTAGGCTGCGCGGTTTCCCATCCCTGGCCGCTCCCGGTGGGTTCCCCCGCTGCTCCCGGCAGTTTCGCTCAGGGCGGGAAGGTCGGCCCCCTCGGTGCTCTTCGTCCAAGGGGGTAGCCCGCGGAGGCGACCGACAGAGTTGCAGAAAGAGACCGGGTGTGCCCCGTAGGGCGACTTACCTGTCTGCGTGTCCGCACAGGCAGGAAGTTTTGCAGGCGCCGCACCCAGAAA
>JACPSX010000263.1 GCA_016193065.1 Candidatus Tectimicrobiota bacterium
GCCCGCAGCGGTTGCAGCACCAAAGCTCCTTGTCCAGGTCAATATCCAGATATTCCGTGATCCGGACCTTATCCGCCATCTCCCGCTCTCCCTGACTCCATCACCCCGTTGCCGAGGGACTCCACCGTAAAGACCTTTCCAACCGGGACGGCATAGTTCGTATACTCCCCCTCGATGATCGCCGGTCCCGTCACCCGATGGCCGGGACGCAGTTTCTCCCACGAATAAACCGGCGTCGTCAGCCACTTCCCGAGCCAGAAAACCTCACGCTCCCCCTTTTGCGCCCGGGATCTCTCCGCGGATTCCAGCGGCTGGACCCTCAGCGTGGGGCGAGGGATTGGAGCTCTGGCCCGCAGCCTGAAAACCTCGACCTGGATCTCCTTTCCTGCGCTCCCCCCGCCGCCGGCCGCCAGGTCCGAAGCCAGGGCGGCCAAGTCCTCGGCGGTGAGCAGGTTCAAACGGGAAACGGGAATGAGCCTGGTACCTCCTCTGCTGTCCGCCGTCTCCAGCTCCAGCACAAAGGTTATCTGATCGGGAGAAAAACCCTCCCCCCGCATGTCCCGGAAAGCGCGTTCCTGCAAAGCGTTTACCGTCTGATTGAACTTCTCCCGCAGGGAGTCGCCGCCAGTCCCCGGCCCAATGCGGATGGCGGCATAAGATTCGTACACGTGAACCACTTCCATCGTGGAGGCCCCATAGGCGCAGAAGACCGGATTGTGTGCAAACGTGTAGGCTCGCGGGATGCCGCTGCCATCGGCGATCCGGCTGCAATGCAGACCGCCAGCCCCGCCGAACCCGTAGAGAACAGCCTGGTGGGCGGCCAGCCCTCTCTCGTCCAAAAGCCGCTTGAGGCGCGAGAGAACCCTTCCTTCCATCTCTTCAATCACACGGCTGGCTGCTTTCTCCAGGGAGATCTTCAGAGGCTCGGCCACCCGGCGCAGGAGGGCTTCCTCGGCCAGCCTGCGGTTGAGCCGCTTCCGGCCACCCAGGAAATAGTCGGGATTGATGAACCCCAGGACCAGATTGGCGTCGGTGACGGTGGCGGCTTCCCCCCCCAGGTTGTAACAGGCCGGCCCAGGCAGGGCTCCGGCGCTCTCTGGACCCACCTGCAGCGCGCCCTCCGCCGTGACTGAGGCAATGGACCCCCCTCCAGCTCCCAGCGTCGTGATCTCCAGGACAGGGAGATTGATGGGAATCCCCTCGATGCGGGGGCGAAACTCGTGGGGCAATCCCCCTCGCTCCAGAATCCCCAAGTCACTGCTGGTGCCGCCGATGTCCAACGTCACCACATTTCCATGCCCGTAGTACTCGGCCAGGAAAGCACTCCCGTAGAGGCCGGCCACAGGCCCGGAATTGTAGGTGTCGATGGCCCGGGTCTTGGCGACTCGAGCCGTCCCGCCGTCGGCGTGCACGATCAGGAGAGGCCGGGGATAGCCCGCCTCCCGCAGGAGATCCTCGGAGCGGTACAGGGTGCGGGCCATATTGGGGTGAAAGTACGCATTCAGGAGGGTGACGTTGGTGCGCTCCGCCTCGCCGGGGCGCACGGTAATTTCGCTCGACAGCAAAACGGGGACGGAGCCCAGATAGTGACGCGGGTATTGGGAGAGAATCACCTCCTTGATGCGGCGCTCCGGAGCAGGGTTCAGGTGGGCTCCTTTCAAGCTCACGACGATCATCCGGGCCCCGCGCTCCAAGAGCTCTTTGAGCGCCCTCTTGACCTCCTCGGTGTCGACTTCCACGCGAACTTTCCCCTCCGAATCCAACTCGCCGCGGACCCCGAGCACCATTTCCGGCGGCACCAGGAAGCCCAGGACCGGATGGTCAACTGCAGGTGCCGCGTAGAGGGTGTTTTCATAACCCGAGGTCACCAGCACGCCGAGCTTGGGACCGTTGCGCTGGATCAGGGTGTTGGTACCGATCGTGGTGGAGAATCGCACCACCGCCGTGTCGTTGAGCAACTCCGGCAGTTGGGGGTAGCCCAGGAGCCTGGTGCCTTCCAGGAGACACTGCTGGAAACAAACAGTCAGATCGTGGGGGGTTGTCTCGACCTTGGCACGGACAACCTCCTCCCCCCGGGTGAAGAACCCGTCCGTGTGGGTTCCCCCCGTATCGATATCAATCGTGACCCTGCGATTCTCTCCAGAAAGCATCGCGATCCCCCTCCGGGGCGGGAAAAACATTCTTCCAGGTGAAACCCCTCTAGGAATGTAAGGAAGTATTGGGGATAAACGAATGTACTCTTATAGCAAAACCTCGGAGCGCTTTCAAACCTTTTTGGTTTCCGGAGAGCGGGAGCGTCCTCCAGGCCGTAACGGCTTCGGGGAAGCCGTTCCATCTTTATCGGGTCAACCCATCGATGACCGGGAAACCCACCGTATGATTCCGCTGCCAAATATGCTACAAGCAACAGGAAATTATTGGATTGGGGAGACGGGAAATCTGGAAGGGAGGGGAAGCGGGGGCAACGAAAATTGTTGTCAGGAACCTGTAAACCGCCATGGAGGGGAAGGAGGCCTTCAAGAAGGCGCACTCTTCAACCAGCAAGGATCCGGCCACCCAGAAAGAGACCGTGAAGTGGGATTCCAAGGCAAACGAGGAAAAATTCCTGCGCGCTCAGTACAACCAGCGCTTCGTGGAAAATGACGGCAGCTTGGGAGTTCACAACTACAAGTACGCCCGCCAGCTCCTCATGGACTCTCTGAGCCACCTGGAATAACTCTAGCGGGGAGGATTTGACGGCTCGGGAGGGATCCGGGAGCTTTTCTCCCGGTCCCTCCCATACGCGATGTACCAATCAAACTGGTGAAAAATTCCCCGCAAAATCCGCACCTCCCTTTCGTCCAGCAAGGCCCTGCCGAAGATCCGGCGCAGGGCTGTCATCATGTGCCCCGGATTCTGGGGGTTGAGGAACCGGATCCGGTTCAGGGTGCTTTCCATCTGGGCATAGAGCTCTTCCAGATCGCGGGAAGCGGCCAGAGTCCGGTCGGGGACAGAGGGCTCCGCACCCATAAGAATGGGTACCCGAGAATGGGTACCCGCGTCCTGGGTGTGTCCGCACACATAGATCTCATAACACACCAGCATCACGGCTTGCGCGAGGTTCAGAGAAGGGAATTCCGGGTGGGTCGGAACGGTCAGGAGCTCGTGGCACAGGGAGAGTTCCTCATTGGTCAGACCCCGGTCTTCGGGGCCAAACACAATGGCCACTTCAGCCCTACCGGTGAATTCCAAAATCCTCGGCGCCAGCTCCCTGGGGAAAGCCGCCGGACCGCGGGCCTGGCCGAGCCTGCAGCTCGTCCCGACCACGAAGCCCGCTCCCGCCAGGGCTTCTCTCAGGTCCTCAGCCACCCGGGCTCTCTCCAGCAAGGGGCGGGCCCGGAGGGCCATCTTGAGCGCTTCATCGCACAGGTAATCACAGGGATCCACGAGAACCAGGCGACGGAACCCGGTGTTGGCCATGGCCCTGGCCACGGCGCCCACATTGGCAGACCCTTGAGGGCGGACCAAAACAATGGTTATGGAGTCCAGAGAACAGCCCACGGCCCCTCTCCCGGGCTCAGCGGCGGGATTCTCGCCGGACACGGATCAACCCATCTTTCTCGATGAAGAAAAATGGCAGTGCGCAGGGATCAGCAACCTGCGTGAAAGGAAAGGGCAGATTCTACTACTTTTTCTTCTTGTGGCGCATCTTTTCCATGAGCTTCTTGTGCTTATGCTTACGCATTTTCTTTCGCCGCTTCTTGATGACACTGCCCATAGGCATCAACCCCTTTCTCGTCAGAAGGCATGTGGAAACCCGGTCCTTGGCCCAGAAAACAGGTGAGAGTATAGCATAAAATGGGGCATCAATAGCGGTTCAGAGCATCGATCAACTGCCGCAGGCGGCCGAAGTTCTGGCGGTTGAAGTTGAGGACCAGGCGGGGGAGCTGGGCAATCTCCGGCTCATTGGCCTCCGCCGGCAGCGGCCCGCTGGCGGTGATGGAGCCGCCCGTCAACAGGTCCTGGAATTCCTGGTTCAGTTTTCTCAAGGTCTCCGGTCCCGGGGGGCGCTGCAGGCGAACCACCAGAATCCCGTCCACGTACCGGGAGGAGTGATAGTTGCGGTAGAAGCCGGAAATCTCCTCCACGGCCTCCTCGACCCGGTCGGTGATCCGGAAGAGATGAGCGTCCTCGGGGGAAATCAGCCCTCTCTTAACCAGGCACTCCTCCACAAAATCCCGCCAGCGCTTCCAGTAATCCCCGCCGGGGACGTCGATGAACACGATGGGCATGGGGTCGCTCTTTCCGGTCTGCAGCAGGGTCAAGACCTCATAGGCCTCATCGTGGGTCCCCAGTCCCCCCGGGAACATGGCAAAGGCATCCGCCTCCTTCACGAAGACCAGCTTGCGGGTGAAGAAGTACTTGAAGGTGACGAGCTTGGGATCGCTCTGGATCACTTCGTTGGCCACCTGCTCGAACGGCAGCCGGATGTTCACGCCGAGGCTGTATTCGGGTCCCGCTCCCAGATGGCCCGCCTTCATGATCCCCTCGCCCGCCCCGGTGATCACCATGAACCCCTTCTCCCGGATCCGGCGGGCAAACTCCCGGGCCATCTCGAAGGCCGGATCCCCCTCGTAAATGCGGGCCGATCCGAAGATGCTCACCTTGCGGTAGTGCCGGAAGGGGTGGAAAGTTTTGAAAGCGTAGCGCAGCTCCCGCAGGGCC
>JACPSX010000283.1 GCA_016193065.1 Candidatus Tectimicrobiota bacterium
ATAGACGACCTTTTCCCCGTTCAACCGCGCTTCAAGAATCTCGCCGCCGGGATTGACGATATCGAGGCTTCCGCTCAGGAGCGCTTGAGTTGCCGTCCCTGACGCAATGTATTTGAGATCGACCGCCAATCCATATCGGACGAACAACCCCTTGTCCTGGGCCAACCACAGGGGAGCCATCAGCCCGCTAGGCGACGAGTAATTTGCTCTGAGCGTTTCGGTCTCGGCCCCCTGTGCGTTGCTGACAACGCCCGCCCAGCATACCAGGGCGATCCAGGCTACCGCGACGGTCCGCCTTCCCCACTGCCCGCGTCTGCCTCCGGTCATCTCCCTCCCTCCTCTTCTTTACAAATACCCTCCAGTAACCCTTCCCCTCGGGAACTCTACCATCAACTCGGGTGGTCGATCGCCACCTCACTGCTCCCCTCGTGCCCCAGACCGCCGGCGCGGGAGACCGGATCGCACGGAGGCATTCTTCCCGGAACATGGGGAATACGGACCCCCTCTGAAGGCCTTGCGGATCCGATTGATTCCTCTCCGGCTCAGGTACTTCCCCTCCGCATCTACCGGTACAGATTCGCGATGAACCCGGATCCTTCCAGTTCTCTGAGGAAGCTGTCGTCCACGAGGCGGTTGACGTCCACGGAAGCGATGCGCGGATTCAGGGGGACCTGGATCTTCACGACGGTTCTCAAGCCTTCCAGCGTCGGGTAGGGGACCCGCGCGATCATCTTCACGCCGAAATAGTGCCGGGTTTTTTCGAGGATCTTCGGGTCCTGGATTTTGCTGTACTTCGCCAGGACTTTATGAGAAGTCTCCGCATCGGTTTTGAGGATATGGATGGCGTTGACGAAGGCCTTCATGAATTTCTCGACGTTGTCCCGGTGCGCCTGGATGTAGCGCCTGGTGACGGTGACGCAGGCCCCCTGCGTCGGGATCCCCAGGGTGGAGATGTCCACCACGGTGTGATAGCCCAGGTCCTCCCCCTTAAAGAGCATGGGAGGGCTCAACATCCCCACGTCCACCACTCCGGTCTCCATGGCGGAGACGACCGTCTCCGGAGGCCCGATCGGGTTGATCTTCACATCCGCGGGGGTGAGCTTCAAATACTGCAGCGCCAGGAGGAGGGAGTTGTGAGGCTCGCTGCCGGGCTTGTCCGTGGCGATCACCTTCCCTTTGAGGTCCGCCGCCGTCATCGGGGTCTTTGACATCAGCGAGAGCCCCGGGGTGTTCGTCAGGCTTGCGATGATCACCACGTCCTGCCCGGCCGCCCCGGCATTCACTACGGCATTGCCGGAATTGACCGTGATGTCCAGGTCACCTGCCAGCAGCGCCTTGGTGGCGTTCTGGGAACCCCGGACAAACACGACCTCCGTGTCCATCCCGTACTTCTGGTACAGATTCTTCTCTTTGGCAATCCAGATCGGGGCCATGACCCCGCTCACCGCAACCCAGGCGATCTTGGTCCTCGTCCCCTGGGCGAAAGCCGCCTGTTCGCGACCGGCAGGCGCCACAGGACTCCAGAGAAATGCGGCAAGGACAATAATCCATACGACCCGTTTCCAGTTTCCCATGGTAGTTCTCCCCATCAGGACCGCCTTTTACTTCGGCGCTTCGGCGGCAAAGGCGCCGAATTCATAGGTAAGGACAAACTGCCGGCCGCAGTGGGAAATCCGCTCTCCGGCCCGGACCCCTTCGGGAAGCACGATCGTTTTGCGGCACACCGGACAGCTCACAATCTCCGCGATCCGGGCCACAAGCTCCGTCCCCCTCCCCTTCAACCGAAGGGTAACCCCCGCTCAGTTCGGACAGTCCAACAGGTCATCCTGCTTGGCCGCCTCCGGCAAGCCGATGTACCTGCCTCACCCCGGGCACCAGATCCGATCCGGATTGGACGAAACTCCCCCGTTCATGGCAGCTTCAGCAGCTCCTGCAGCCTGCCCCGGTCGAACCCCACGATCACTTCGCCCCCCACGGTGATCACGGGAACCGCCTGTCTGCCGCTCAAGCGCACGACTTCGTTGAGGGCCTCGAGATCTTCGGCCACATTGAATTCCTGGAAGACAACGCCTTTGGACGAAAGAAACTCTTTCGCTGAACGGCAGGCGCTTCACGTGGGCGCCGTGTAAACTTTCACTTCCGGTTGGATCATCCTTTTTCCTCCTCCTGAATCATAGCCGACCCATGCGCCGCACAATTTTTCAGCTCGTTCTTAACCGCTCTCAATGTGCCACAGTGTCCCGCCAGGCCCTTTCAGCACAATTCGCGCATGATTTCAAAAATCGATGTCAATCTGTAGAGAATCGATAAACTTGTTGAATGAGGCAAATAATTCCATCACTCCAAGCGCTTCGATTATCTCGGCATCAGACGGGCCGGCCTCTCTAAGGGACCCGTAATCAGAATGCGATATCTTCAGGGGAGCCACATTGGCTTTTCTTGCAAAACTGATAAGTGCTTTTTCTTTCCCGCTAAAATTCGCTTTTTCTATATTCTCTTCGATATTTCTAATCTCTTCATCCGAAACACCAATGGATTTTAAAGCGGCGGTATGGGCACGGATGCAGTAATTGCAGCAGTTGTCTCTGGAAACCAGAACAGCAATGGCCTCTTTCACTTTGCGGCTCAGGTTTCCTTCCATCATGAGCGCCTTGACCTTGTTCCAATTGGCCCCCAGAAGCGCTGGATGATGTGCATAGGTCTTAAACAGATTCGGCGCCGTGCCAAATGCGCTTTCAATTTCGTCGAGTACTTTCTCTGTTTCCTTTGATACGGTCTGGGGCGGTTTGATTCTCGACACGATATTTCCTTTTCTAAATGTCCGGTTTACCCGGGAATGTCTAAAACTACCGACCATTCGGTCTATTTACTGTTAAGAGAAATTACTTCTCCAATTCAATCAGTGTCCTTAAAGAATTCAGACAATCCTTCAAGGGTTTTTCACTTTTTTCAAGGCGTGCAAGCATGATGCCTCCTTCGATAGTCATTACTATGTGCCTAGCCATCGCTTCCGCAGACAAATCACATCGTATCTGTCCTGAAGACTGAGCCGACCGAACCGCTACCCGCACTCTTTCGATCCATTCGCCGAATACCCTGTCGATAAACACAGCCACTTGTTTGTCTTTATCGCTCATTTCCAGTGCACTGTTACCAAAAATGCAGCCTCCGACGAACTTTGTACTTCTATGTTTTCCCAGAACCTTCTTAAAGAAATTATCGAGGCTTTCGCCTGCTGTCCTTCCCGTGAGAGAAGAGTCAAGAAATTCGAGGAATTCCGTACGCGCTTTTTCGAGAACGGCGTAAGTGAGTTCATTTTTATCGGAGAAATGGAAATACAAACTTCCTTTTTTAAGGCCCGTTGCTTCCATCAAATCACAAATGCTGGTGCCCTCAAAACCCTTTCGCTGAACGAGACGGGTCGCCTCGAGTAGAATTTTCTCTTTTGTCAAAACTCCTTTAGACTGCCTCAATTTTCATCCTTCCTCATAAACCGACCGTTCGGTCTATTTTATTATAGAGGGAGACAAAAGGAAAGAAAAATTTCCCTGGACTCTCCTCAGGTGACGGGAATTCGCCGGTCAAAGACCACAAAGCGCGACCGGCGGGTCTCTTCGAGAGCAGCTTGAATCAACTTGCGCTCCCTCGGCTTTGTGTATTGAGGCAAAACCGCCTCGAAAAATCGGGTGTAAAAGTGATCCGGGTAAACGACCACCTGTGTTCTCAACTGAAGACCGCCGCTTTCAATTCGCTTCCGGTACGTCCACTTCCAGCGGCCTCCCGGCGGGATCCGCGTGTCGTAGATCTCCCGGGAAAGATCCAGCTCGACCTCGCGACCAATGGATTTTTCCACAAGACTCCCCGCGATCCTCTTCCCCGCGCGCTCCTCGAGCCAGAATCGGACGATCACCTTGGGCGTCACGTAGGTGGGGAAGAAGTGCCCTGTCCCCCGGTTCGCGATTTGAAGGGTCGCCTCCAAAAGCTCTCCCGGACGATATCGGGATTTTCCGCTGGTTAGGGACACGTCAATCCCCTGGCGGACCATCTCCGGAGAGTGGATCCCCTGCCAGAGATGTCTGCGGTCCGGCATGTGACACCCCTGACAGGTAACCCCGGAGCGGGCGTAAGAACTCTCCAGCCACTCGGCGTAGGTGTTCTCCAAAAGTTTCCCGTTCAGGGCGAAGCCGTCCTCTCGGAACTGATGACAATCTTTGCAGAACTCGGATCGGCTGAAGGTCTCCTGAGAGGTAAAACCCCCGTGGGGAAGGGAGGCCTGTGCCGGCTTCGCGGATTCAGGCGGCCCGCCCCGCGGGGGAGGGCCAAAGCGCCGGTGTTTGCGCACGTGACAGGCGGCGCAAATCAACCCTCCTGCTTGCAGGTCCTCATCGAAGCCGGTGTTGTTGACGAACACTCCGGATCCGGCGGGTGAGCGCAGTTTTCTGAGTTGCTCGGACCGGGGCGCATGACAGCTCTGGCAAAGTTCCGCCGTGCCGGGGTCCCTGCCCTCCATTTCAAGCACCTGCCCGAGTACTCCCGGGCCCATGCCTCGGCTGTGCCGTGAGGTCCTCCAGGCACGATATTGCTCCACGTGGCAGGTGCCGCAATCCTCCGGCCGGAGGGATGCCTCCAGTGGACTGTATCCGGCGGGAGCCTCCCCTTGAGGGGGAATGGGCTTTCGCCAGTGAGACTCCAGAAACGATTCAATCTCCCCGGCGGGAGACTGTTGGGGAAGGGTCCAGGAGAGCAAAAGACCCAGGCCTCCCAGGGCAAAGCCCAAGCTCACCAGGGCCGAAGGACGGAGTCGTTTTTTACCCGCTTGGATCTCCAAGATGAATTCGCTTCCTTACCGACGAAATGACGGAGGGAGGGGCATTTCCTCCCCTCCCTCGCCTGTGGATCTACCCGTTTTACTTGACCTCCCGATCCAGCTTCTCCTTGTAGATGTTCCCGCTGCCCGGAGCGGCGCACGGATTCGCCGCCGCCCAGGGGTTGGCCGCCGCCGGCCGCGCAGTCGCCTTCGGAGAACTCACCTCCCGCTCCAGTTTCTCCCTGTAGATGTTCCCGCTGCCCGGAGCGGCACAAGGATTTTGTGCCTTGGGCGCACAAGGGTTCTGTGCCTTTGGGGCACATGGGTTGGCTGCCGGGGTGGCCGGAGAGGAGACCTCCCGTTCCAACTTTTCCCTATAGATCCTCTCCTGGGACCAGGAGACTCCAACAGAGCCGACCAGAAAAGTCAGCACGGCCATCAGGACCACAACTGCCTTTACGGACCTCATCGTTCCCCTCCCTCCTGGATCGCTTATAGCAATCCTCTACTGGAATACACCCGAACTCAACCGGGAAAGCAATTCACCAGCGGTTCGGGAACCTACAAATCTCGAAATTAATTCCTCCGCATCTACAGCCGCTCCAATAACCATCGGGGCGTGATCTGGATCGCATAGCTGTTCAACGCCGTGAACGTATTCGTCAAAAGGAGGACTCCGACGATGACCAATACAAGCCCTCCGACTGTATGGATCACGGGAACCAGGCCTCGATAACGGCGAAACAGCCGCAAGAACGAGTTCATCCCCAATGAACTCAGAAAGAAAGGGACCGCAAGGCCGATGGAATACAATCCCAGCAGGGCAATTCCTTGACGCACTTCCTCTGAGGTTGTTGCCAACAGCAAAATCGAACTAAGCACCGGCCCCACGCAGGGAGTCCAACCGACAGCAAAGGTGACTCCGACCAGAAAGGCCCCCAGATAGCTGCCCGGCCGGCTTTTCACCTGGAACTGCTTTACTTGCATGAGCGGCCCAAACCGGATCAGGCCGCTAATCGCAAGCCCGAACAGAACGATCAGGCCGCCCCCGATCTGACGGATGAGATCCTGGTACTGGAACAGGGAGCGGCCAGCCAGCGAAAAGGACCCTCCCAATGTCAGGAAGACGAGGGAAAATCCCAGGATGAACCAGAGGGACCGCACAATCACACGACCGCGCACCTCTTTGAGCTTCCCGGGATCTTGCAATTCCTCCAGAGAACTCCCCGCCACGAAGGAGAGGTACGACGGGACCAGGGGTAAAACACAGGGCGACAGGAAAGAAAACGCCCCGGCACCCAGCGCAATGACCGAGCTGACTTCGGCAGGCGCCACCATGATCGCTACTTCACTTTCAGGGCCGAAATCAGCTGGTCCCATTCGGGCCTGCTCAGGTCTCGTCCCCCCACGGCCTTCCCGGCGATTCTTCCTTTCCCGTCGATGAGAACCAGCGTCGGCGGGGCAAAAAATTCATAGGACCGGGCCACCTTCATGTCCTTGTCCAAGAGGATCGGGAACGTCGCTCCCTTCTCCCGCACAAAGGGGCGGACCACCTTCTCTCCTTCCGCATCGATGGAGATCCCCAGGACCACCAGGTTTTCAGCTTTGTGCTTCTTGTAGAACGCCTCGAAGGAAGGAAACTCCTCCCGGCAGCTTGGTCACCAGGTGGCCCAGAAAACCAGCAGGATGGGTTTTCCCCGCCAATCGGAGAGTTTCTTCTTCCCTCCGTTGAGGTCCGGCAAAGTAAAATTCGGAGCCGGACGAACCGTCTGCGGCTCAAACCCCAGGGCCTTGAGGAGCCCCGGTTCGACCCCCATTGCCGTGGCGCGAAAAGCAAACATCACGAGAACAATGATGCTCAGGCCATAAACCCACCGGGACGTTCCTTTACGTTGCTTTCCCATCGGATATCCCCCTCCCCCTTATTCTCCCCGTGTCATCCAGATCCGAGATCGTGTCGGGGATCTCGTTAAGATCCGATCAATCTCATTGCAAACTCCAAGGCCAGGAAGAGATGAATGTGATCAGAAGCGCCCCTCCAGACAGGGCGATGTTTTTCCAGAAATGGTGCAACTGGTTCATGCGGACCATGGGGTCCTTCTCCGCCCAGAAGTTGTGCATCTTAAAGGCAGTGGGAACGAGGAAAATGATCAAGAGCCATCCCCCAAGCACCGGCTGGTAGCCCAGCAGGATACTAAGACCGCCCAATAGCATCAAAATCCCGGTGCCCGCCACGGCCAGGCCGGGGGCCGGGATCCCCTTGCTGCGGGAGTACGCAGTCAGTTGGCCCATATCCGCAAAGTGATGGATGCCATTCCAGATAAAAAACCCGCCAAAGACGATGCGACCGATCAGGAAGAGTACGTTCATGGCTCCTCGCCTTTCTCGCTGTTGCCCTTTCCAGGGTTCTCAGGGGATGGGGTTTCAGGAGCCATTTTTAAGCTGCCTTCCTTTGTCGATCAAGCTTCTTTTCCCGGGCGGTTTCCTGCCCTCACCCGGATGCTACTTGGGGGCGCAAGGATTCTTGGGAGCGCAAGGGTTACCCGCCGCCCCGCAAGGGTTCTTTGCCGCACAGGGATTCTTTGCCCCGGCGGGTTTCTTGGAAGCAGCGGCCTTGAACTTCTTTTGAACCTCACCGGAGTAGGCAGTTAGCGCTGCCAGCTCCTTCGAATCCCAGGCCAGCGGCTTGGCCGCCATGGGGACCACCATGCAGATCTGCACCATTTCATCCAGGTGGATCTTGGCCAAACCGGCCTTCTCCTGCACCATATCCACCGCATGCGGGTAAGGCTTGGCAAATCCGGGCTTGAAGGCTGCATTGTTCTGATGGCAGGTCTGGCAGGACAGGCCGTTGGTGCTCAGCTTGGTATCTTTCCAGAGCTGCTCTCCCAGCTTGACCAGCTCGGCCCGCTTGCCGGCAAAGAGCTTGGTCCCGGCAGGACGCGTGATCAGTTTGGGGTCCACTTCCCATTTTCCGGCCTTGGCTGGCTTGGCGGCACACGGGTTTGTTGGCGCGCACGGATTCGCCGCCTTTTTTGGTGCGCACGGGTTGGCTGCCGCGCACGGGTTAGCTGCCTTTTGCGCTGCATCGGCTGCTATGAGACCCAACCCGAGAATACCGGCAATCAGCATCACGACGATTAGCAAACCTCGAAGTCTCATGAAATCCCCTCCTCTCAGTTCGGCGTTAGCTTCAAAGGCCACGCACAAAATAACCAACTCTGAGGTTGTAACCTTTTAACTTGCCAGATAGTATGGTTGCCTCATGCTATCTGGGGTCTGATGAACAGACTGTAGTTCAGACTACAAATCCCTCGCTTCGGTCCTCAAAAGATCAACTTATAGATGATCGCCCCTACCCCTCCCAGGAGTAGCAACCACGTGGAGGGTCACATCTGCCTCCAAAGACTTTTCCTCTTCATGGTTCTCCCTTCTGAAGGTCTTTCCTCCCACAAGAGGAAAATGGAATCCCGGCCAGCAAACAGGTTCGGTTCTCGGCACTCTGTCGACTTATTTCATGCTAGATAGATGAAAGCGGATCCCGTTGGATTCAAAAACTTTCACTTTTTTCCGAAGCCACGGGGTTTGCAGATCCTGAATTCGTCTTCTGGTGCAGAGTCTAGCAGAGGATTTCTTGTCTACCTTCGGAGACATGGCCGCGCCGGACGCCGCGGACGAAGGGCAGATTTTCCCCGCCCATCGGAGAGCTTTTTGTTCCCTCCGTTGAGGGCCGGCAGTGTGAAATCCGGGGCGGCCTGAAGCGCCCCTGGCTCAAATCCCAGAGCCTTGAGGAGGTCCGGCTCGATCCCCAGTGCCCGCCCGATGGCCCCGAAGACGAGCAGAACCGCAAGATCCGTCCGGATTGGCCACGCTCATTGCAGGCTCCAGGGCCATGAGGAGATGGACGTGATCAGAAGAGAGGCTGCAGCCAGGGCGATGTTTTTCCAGAAATGGTGCATCTGGTTCATGCGGATCATGGGGTCCTTCTCCGCCCAGAAGTTGTGCATCTTATAGGCGCTCGCAATGAGGAAGATCACCAGCAACCATCCTCCAATCACCGGCTGGTAGCCCAGCAGGATACTCAACCCACCCGCCAGCATCAGTAGTGCGGTGCCCACAACGGCCAGGCCGGGAGCCGGAACCCCCTTGCTGCGGGAGTATGCAGTCATCTGCTTCAATTCGACAATGTTATAGATACCGCGCCAGACGAAGAAGCCCCCAAAGACAATGCGACCAATCAGGAAGAGAACATTCATGACTCTTCTCCTTTCTCGAAGTTGTCCTTCCCAGAAAAACACCCGCCCCCAAAACCGGGTTTAAGGTCGACACGCCGAACCGGTTCTCCGTTTCTCCGTAAGCACCCAGTCGATCTCTAACGAGTCTTCTTTCAAGAAAACGCCGTAGGCGGCCTGGGCGGTCGCTATGGACACATAGCCGCGCCCGACGTCCCGGACGACCCGCTCCACTTCCCTGTGGAGCGGGTCTCCGTATCCACCGCCTCCCGGGTACTCGATGAGGATGCGGTCTTCCCTGGAGAAGATGGATCCGCATTCGTTAGAGACGGCAAGGACCCCGCCCCCATGGGATCGAAGTCCCCTCGCACAGTTTGCAAAAAACTTTCAAGAAGTTGGAGTCCAATTCTCAAGCCCTTGAGGTCTAACTGTCAAGGCTTTTTCGAAGAAGTTACGCGAAAGAGTACCGTCGTCTGGAAAAAATGCCAGCGGCCCCTGCCCTATTCCGCCGGCTTTTGCCGGAGGTGCTTGGGGATGACCAGGTTCTCCAGCAACTCAAAGGCAAACTCGGCGAGGACGGCCAGCAGCGCGGCGGGAACCGCGCCTTCCAAAATCAGAGAGGGATCATTCAGAGCGAGCCCGGTCACAATCGGCTCACCCAGACCCCCGGCTCCGATGAAGGCGGCCAGCGTGGCTGTGCCGATGTTGATGACGGCGGCCGTCTTGATGCCGGCCAGAATCATCGGAGCGCCCAGAGGGAGCTCGACGTGCCGCAGCCGCTGCCAGGCGGTGAGGCCCATGCCCACGGCGACTTTTTTCAGCACCGGATCGATGGAAAACAGGGCGGCCGCCGTGTTCCTCAAAATGGGAAGAAGCGCGTACAGAAAAAGCGCCACGATGGCGGGCGTGGGGCCGATCCCAAGCAGTGGGATCATGAAGGCCAGGAGAGCGATGGAGGGGATGGTCTGCAGCAACCCCGCCACGTAAATGACCGGCCGGGAGATCACGCGCAGCCGGTAGACGAAAACTCCAAAGGGGATCGCCACGGCCATCGCCGCCAGGAGTGCAATCAGGGTCAGCTTGAGGTGCGTGGCGACACGGGAGAGCAAGGTGACCCACTTACCCGGCTCCACGAAACCGCCCTGGCCGTGCAGCAACCCTTTTTTGCTTAGAAACCCCCGGGCGATTTCCGCAAAGCTCTTCCCCTCCAGAACGGCCATTCCGTTGAGTTCCTGC
>JACPSX010000052.1 GCA_016193065.1 Candidatus Tectimicrobiota bacterium
ACCCAGGTGCAGGCGACGCAGACGGCGGTGGCGGCGGCTACTGCTGCGACTGCGGGGAATGCGCAGGCGGCCCAGTTTGCCACGCAGCAGGCCCAGCAAGCGGCGACTCTGGCCACGCAGTCCACGCAGTCGGTGGCGGCGGGCGTGCAGGCAGTGGCCCAGACCCAGGCGACCAATCCTCAGGCGGCGGTGGCGGCGGCGCAGGCGACCCAGCAGGCGACTCAGGCGACGCAGATGGCGGTGGGTGTGGTCAGCAACGTTGCCAATACGGCGGTGACGACTTCGTTGGCTCAGGCTCAACAAGGGGTGGCCCAATCGCAGGCGGCGGTGGCGGCGGCGCAGGTGGCGCAGCAGGCGGCGGCGCAGGTGAGCACGTTGGCGCAAGCGGCAGTGGTGGCGGCGCAGAGTGCTTCGCAGGCGACGGGGGCGGCGGCCCAGCAGGCGGCGGCTCAGATAGTGCAAGCGGTTCAACAGGCGGCGGAGACCCAGGTGCAGGCGACGCAGGCGGCAGTGGCGGCGGCTACGGCGGCGGCGGCGGGAAATGTGCAGGCGGCGCAGTTTGCCACGCAGCAGGCCCAGCAGGCGGCGACTCTGTCCACGCAGTCCTCACAGTCGGTGGCGGCGGGCGTGCAGGCAGCGGCCAGGGCTGAGGCGGCCAATCCGCAAGCGGCCCAGGCAGCGGCGCAGGCGGCCCAGAGTGCGACTCAGGCAGCGCAGACAGCGGTGGGTGCAGTCAGCAATGTGGTCAACACGGCGGTGACGGCATCGGTGGCGCAAGCTCAGCAAGGGGTGGCCCAGTCGCAGGCGGCGGTGGCGACGGCGCAGCAAGCCACCCAGGCGGCCTCCCAGACGGCGACTGCAGCGGCCCAGGGGAACGTGGCGCGGGCGTTGCAAGGGGCACAGCAGACACAGACACTGTCTACGCAGGTACAGACGCAGACGGCGGCGCAGACTCCCACGGCTCCGGCACCTCCGACCCAGGCCGCAGCCCCGCCGCCGGCGGCAGCCCCGGTCTTTTCCGGGTTTACGCCCCCATCCCCATCGGTCGGGGGAGGAACAGTCACGACGACTACGACCGCCGCCGCCACAACGCCCAGCGCCTATCCGAGACCGGCGCTCGGGAGTCTTCTTACAAACTCAACGGCAACGGGAGTCCATGGACTCTCCAATGATGGTTCCGAGCTGGTGGTTTTTGACGGATTCGCGTTTCCGTACTTCGTTGAAACGTACCCCCACGTTTACGTGAACGCCAATGGGAACCTCACGTTTGCGGGAGGCGACGACGATCATTCGGGCGATTTGCTGAGTCGAGTCGCGAATTCCTGGGTGCGAATCGTGCCCCTGTACGCAGATTTCAATATCCAGGGCAATACGAATCCGAATAGTTCTCTCGGAACGATTCATACGGCTCAGAGGACTTCGAGCTTTTCAGTGACGTGGAAAAACGTGAACTCTCACAATGTTCCCGGAAACCAGGATACCACCTTTCGGATCACGCTATTCAGTACGGGCGCCATTGAAATGAGCTACCAGACAATTGCACCAAAAGTCCAGGGAAGCACTCGAGACAACGTCTTTGTCGCTCTGATTCCCGGGGGTGGTCTTGAAACGGACATCCTGAGCGTGATCCTGAGTGCCGGAGGAGGCGGCAGCGCAGGCAGGCAGGTGATCAGCCAGATCTTCACTCAGAATAATGGCGGAAACATCAGCACAGATCTGGAAGGGAAAAATCTGCTCTTTGTGCCGAATGCCTCGGGGGGCTTTGACCTGATCGTGGCGCCTTTGACTGAAACAGATCCATCGGGAATTATCCCGGGTCCGCCGGAGATCGCGAGTCCTTCGATCTAGCGGGCAGGCTTCTCACCTTAGTCCTCTAAAGGGAAAAGACCTCCGCGTGCAGGTGGCGAGGTTCCTCTGCTCTTTCCCACCGGCTGTCCTTGAAATGATGGAAAAGGTAGAGGTTAGGGGATTCCATCAACCGCGAAAGTGACACGGGTCGGGAACCGGATCCACGTCGGCTTCAGTCAGGAGATCGCTCACCCTCGAGTCACCTGGCCGTGTCCAGGGATCCCGCCTCAGAGGACTTGTCCTCGCGACTCTCGCGCTTTTCCGCGGCCCGGGTCAGATGGATGTCGGACCACTTGATCTGTGCGTCCAGGATGGACCGGATCGCCAGGAGCAGCTCCTTCTGGCTGTTGACTAAATGCTTTGCAGTCTCCCCTGGCAGGTACGATAGGGACGTAGCGATGAGATTGTTGAAAAACCCTCTCATGCCGGCCATTGTTCTCCCTCCTTCCTTCCGCGCTAATCTCTCCAAAAGTAAATATATCACGAGGCAGGCCGGGCGGCTATGCGCTCTGTTTCCCCCCCCATCCCGAAGGGGGGGGAAGGGTCTAAGAAAACGGAGTTAGCAGGAGGTAGGTGGGAGCCTTCTAACGGTGGGCCCCGGCCATGCTGCGGCCTGCCGCCAGAGCTTCCACCCCTTTTGGGGTCGCCTTCGCGGTGGCCTCGGTGGAGTGGGGGACCACCTTCCAGAACAGGGGGAGAACCTCCTCCCACCGGTCCAGAAGGTCCCGGGCTCGAGCGCTCCGGGTCCAGCGGTGATGATCCTCGATGAGACGGCGCAGTTCCTCCCCATCCTCCGGGGTTGAGGTGCGCTCCGGTTGGATGAGTTCGCGGTTGTATAGCTCCGGGAACTCTCCGGTTTCGTCAAAGACGTAGGCAAACCCCCCCGACATGCCGGCGCCGAAGTTGCGCCCGACGGTTCCCAGAATGGCCACCACGCCTCCGGTCATGTACTCACAGCCGTGGTCACCAACCCCTTCGACCACGGTCCGGGCCCCGCTGTTGCGCACGGCAAAGCGCTCCCCGGCCTGGCCGGCCACGAACAGCGAACCGCCGGTGGCTCCGTAGAGGACCGTATTGCCGACGATGGAGTTCTCGTGTGAGCGGTAAGAGACCCCCTCTGGAGGACGGACGGCGATGGTTCCCCCGTTCATCCCTTTTCCCACGTAGTCGTTGGCTTCCCCGGTCAGGACCAGCTCCATGCCCCGCACGCAAAATGCCCCGAAGCTTTGGCCGGCGCTGCCTTGAAAGTGAATTCGGATGCTCCCCTCCGGAAGCCCGGCGTTTCCATAGCGGCCGGCTAGTTCCCCGGCCAGGCGGGCCCCCACGGTGCGGTTTGTGTTCTGGATCCGGTAGGACAGACTCACCGGGCCTTTGCCCTCGATGGCTGCCGCCGCATCCCGGATAATCGCAACATCCAGGGGCTCGTCGTCCACCCGGTCGTTGCGCTCCTGGGTATGGTGCCTGGGGCGCTCTCCCTCTGGGTCCACCTGAGCCAGCAAGGGGCCGAGGTCGAGGGTTTGAGCCTTGGGATATTTGGACAGATCTTTGGGCAGCAGCAGATCCGTGCGGCCAATGATCTCATCGAGCTTGCGGAATCCCATCTCCGCCAGGATCTCCCGGACCTCCTGGGCGACGAAGGTGAGGTAGTTCACTACCATCTCCGGGGTGCCCCAGAACTTTTCCCGCAGCTTGGGATCCTGGGTGGCTACGCCCACGGGACAGGTGTTCATGTGGCACTGGCGGGCCATCCGGCAGCCCGTAGCCACGACGACTGCAGAGCCGAAGCCGTACTCTTCGGCGCCAAAGAGAGCAGCAAAGACTACGTCCCGTCCGGTTTTCAGGCCGCCGTCCGTCTGCAGGACGACCCGGCCGCGCAGGCCGTTCAGCATGAGGACTTGCTGGGTCTCGGCCAGGCCCAGCTCCCAGGGGCAGCCCGCGTTCTTGATGGAGCTCAAGGGCGAAGCGCCGGTTCCCCCCTCGTGACCGCTGATGAGGATAAGGTCAGCATAGGCCTTGGCCACGCCCGCGGCGATGGTCCCCACACCCGCCTCGCTGACGAGCTTGACGCTCACCTTGGCCCGGGGGTTCACCTGCTTTAAGTCATAGATGAGCTGGGCCAGGTCCTCGATGCTGTAAAT
Organism: Candidatus Tectimicrobiota bacterium; assembly: GCA_016193065.1. Classification (GTDB taxonomy): domain Bacteria; phylum JACPSX01; class JACPSX01; order JACPSX01; family JACPSX01; genus JACPSX01. The sequence continues at coordinate 3,987 of JACPSX010000052.1, forward strand.
GTCATGATGAGGCGGCGGAGAGATCAGGGTGACTCCGGGGATCGAGTTGCGGATGGCGGCAATGTGCGCCACGACCTTGTGGCCCGGGAGCTGCCCTCCTTCTCCCGGTTTGCTCCCCTGCGCCATCTTGATCTGAAGCTCCTCGGCACTGACCAGGTATTCCGGGGTTACGCCGAAGCGCCCTGAAGCCACTTGCTTTACCTTGCTGTTGCTGGAATCCCCCTCGGGTGTTACCTCATGGAAGCGCCGGTGATCCTCGCCCCCTTCGCCTGTGTTGCTCTTGGCGCCAATCCGATTCATGGCGATGGCCAGGGTCTCGTGAGCCTCAGGGCCCAGGGCTCCCAGGGACATGGCGGCGCTCGTGAAGCGCCTGGTAATCTCGGAGACGGGCTCTACCTCTTCCAAAGGGATCGGAGTCCCTTTCTTGATATCCAGGAGGTCGCGGATTGACATGGGATTCCGGCTCTGAACCAGGTCCGCAAAGTGCCGGTATTCCTCCGGGCTTCCGTCCACGATGGCTTTGTGGAGTGCGTTCACTACGTGGGGATTGAAGCTGTGGTATTCCCCGTCGTGCTTATATTTGTAGTCTCCTCCATACTCGAGCAGATCGGAGTCACCGTAGGCATCCCGGTGCCGGCGCAAAACGTCCGCGGCGATTTCTTCGAAGTCCAGGCCGCCGATGGCCGACGGGGTTCCCGGCAGGCAGAGATCGATGACCTCCTTACCGATTCCGATGGCTTCAAAGATCTGGCCGCCGTGATAACTGCTCACAGTGGAGATCCCCATCTTGGACATGATCTTGAGGATCCCCTTGTTCAATGTGGTCCGGTAGTTGCCCAGGGCCTGCTCCCGGCTGAGGTTCGGGAAAGCACCGGAAGTGGCCAGAGAATCGACCAAATTCCAGGCCAGGTATGGATTGATCGCGCTGGCCCCGTTGCCGATGAGAACCGCCATGTGGTGAACCTCGCGGGCCTCTCCCGTCTCGGCAATGAGGCTCGCCTGGGTGCGCTTGCCCTGGCGGATCAAATGATGGTGAACCGCTCCCACGGCGAGGGCCATGGGGATCGGGGCCAGGGAAGAATTCACCCCGCGGTCGCTCAGGATCAGAATCGTCTTGCCCGCCAGAACTGCCTGGATGGCGCGGGTGCAGAGATCCCGGATGCTGCTTTCCAGGGCGCCGGCTCCGTGGTTTACCGGAAACAGAAAGTCCAGGGTCGTGGCAGCGAGCCCCGTGTCACTAATCTTCTTGATGCCTTCAAGCTCCTGATCCGTGAGGATGGGGGTCGACAGGTGCAAAAGCCTGGCGCCGTCGTTTTCTCCGTTGAGAGCAAGGTAGTTCGGTCTCCTCCCCAGATAGGTGTGCAGCGACATGACCAACTCTTCCCGGATCGGGTCGATGGGAGGGTTGGTGACCTGGGCAAAGAGTTGCTTCAAGTAGGAGTAGAGAAGACGGGGTCGGCGGGAAAGAACAGCGATCGGCGTGTCGTCGCCCATGGAGCCCACGGGCTCCTTCTTGTCGATCATCGGGGTCAAGACCAGGGAGATCTCCTCTCGGGTGTAGCCAAAAACCTTTTCGAGCTCCAGAAGATTATAGGGTTCTTCTGAGGGGATTGGGCTGATCGGTTCCTTCGCCTTGGCCGGGAAGTAGTGGACCGTCTTTTCCAGTAACTCCCGATAGGGCCGGCGGCTGGAGAACTCGTTCTTGATTTCGTCATTGGTCAGCAGACGGCCTGCCCGGGTGTCGACGGCGATCATCTGCCCCGGACCCAAGCGCCCCTTCTTCATGACCCGCCGTTCGTCAAACTCCAGCACTCCCACCTCGGAAGCCACCACGAGAGTGCCGTCCTCGGTCAGTTTGTAGCGGGATGGACGCAGGCCGTTTCGATCCAGGCAAGCCCCCACCACGTTGCCGTCTGTGAAGGCCAGGGCCGCCGGCCCGTCCCAGGATTCAGAGAACAGGGCCTGGTACTCGTAAAAGGCCCTCCAGCGGGGGTTCATGCGGGGCATGCTTTCCCAGGCTTCGGGCACCAGCGTCATCATGGCTTCCAGAAGTTCCCGGCCGGATACGGTCAGAAGTTCGAGGACGTTGTCCAGGCTCGCCGAATCGCTGCCTCCGGCCTGCAAAATCGGCTTGAGCCAATGGATCTCTTCTCCCCAGACCGGAGAGAGGAGTTCGGGCTCCCGGGCCCGCACCCAATTACGGTTCCCACGCAGCGTGTTGATTTCCCCGTTGTGGGCCAGAGCTCGAAAGGGCTGGGCCAGTTGCCAGGTAGGGAAGGTGTTCGTGCTGTAGCGCTGGTGAAAGACAGCCAAGGCCGATTCGTAGTCCGGATCGTTCAGGTCGGAATAAAAATTGGGAAGATGGGGGGCTACTAGGAGGCCCTTGTACACCAGGGTCCTGGGAGAGAAAGAAGAAACGTAAAACTCCCCGATCTTGGCCTCTTCGATCCTCCTCTCGGCCTCTTTGCGGGCCAGGTAAACAGTGCGTTCGAATTCTGCCTCCGAGGCACCCTGGGGACGCAAAACGAGGAGCTGCTGAATCTCGGGGCGCGTGGAGGCGGCCTTGTAGCCCAGGACTGAAGGATCGGTGGGGACGGCACGCCAGCCGATCTTCCGGAGCCCTCTCCTCTGGCAAACCTCCTCAAGAACCTGGCGGCAAAACTTCTGTTCTTCCCGGTTCTGGCGCGGCAGGAAGATCATGCCGACGGCCAGGTCCTCTGGCTGCTCCAGGCGGCAGCCGAGCTTCTCGGCTTCCCTCTGGAAGAGCCGGTGCGGGATCTGGGTCAGAATCCCGGCCCCGTCCCCGGTTTTGGTATCTGCATCGATGGCCCCCCGGTGGGTCAGGTTCATGACTCCCCCGAGAGCTTGACGGACGATTTCGAAACTCCGCTGCCCGCTGCTGTTGGCCACAAAGCCGACGCCACAGCTATCGTGTTCGAACTCCGGGTTGTATAGGAGTTTTCGCCTGGGATTGGGGTATGACCACATGGGGTTTTCCGTTCCGGAGCCTTGGGGCTTGAGTATCGAGTTTGCAGAGAGCAGGAGGGAAATGCCAGCGGCGCCAACCCGTCTCGCGATGGTCCGGAAGGCGGTGCCTCGAAGCCCCCTCTCGGCACACACCATAATGCGTTGTTTTTAAATAACACGAAATGAGGGAATGGTCAACTTTCTTTTTGCCAAAGCTTGACCTTTTGTTGAAATCCCCTTTATAATTTTGGAAAAGTCGGCCTTTTGCTTAACAAACTTCGGACAGGGATGCTTGTGGATAAAACAGACCTGAAAATTCTCGAGATCTTGCAGGACAACTGTCGCATCTCCTTGCGGGATATTGCGCGTTCCGTCGGTTTGTCCTCTCCTTCCGTGGTGGAAAGGATCCGCAAGCTGGAGAAAAAGGGAATCCTGAGGGGCTACCGGGCGATTGTCGATGCCAGGAAAGTGGGGAAGGATATTACGGCCTTCATCGGCGTCTCGGTGAGCCACCCCCAGCAAATCGGGAGCTTCGAAAAGGAAATTGAAAAAGTGGAGGACATCCTCGAATGCCACCACGTGACCGGGGATCACACCTTCATGCTCAAAGTGAAAACAGAAAACACCTCGACACTGGAAAATCTTATCCGCCAGATCCGATCCATCGAGGGGGTTACCCGTACTCTGACCAGCGTGGTCCTTTCCACACCGATCGAAAAAACCGCCCTCCACTTCAATTCCCAGGTGGAAGAATAACTTCAAGCACTCAGCATTCAGCTATCAGCCCCGAAAATCTCACCGCACCTCGGACAACAGAAGGTTTCCCATATCCTCCCAAGGGGTAGCCCCCGCCGGCGACCTTCTATTGCTCCTGCTGAAAGGGACCGGGTGTGCCCCGAACGGGCGACTGAAAGTTTTGCAGGCGTCGTCGCCGGAAAGCTTGAATCTCCTCGCATGCGAAAGAGAACCGACCCTCAATTGCGCTCGTGCGCAAAAGTTTCCTGGAGCCCCAAGGGGCACCCCGGTCTCCTTTTGGAATTTAGAGTTGGAGAACTTTCGGAGCGCGGGTCAGGTTCTCGCAACCCTCTTCCCGAACCACGACCACGTCCTCGATGCGCACCCCCCCGATGCCGGGGTAGTAGAGTCCGGGCTCGACGGTAACTACGTTGCCGGACTGCAGGACCCCTCCCCCCTTTCCGAGGCGGGGGAGTTCATGAATGTCGAGCCCGAGCCCGTGGCCTGTCCCGTGGAAAAAACCCTGCTGGCGCCCGTTCACTTCCCCGGTCTGGAAGCCGAGCCGTTCCAGGCGGGAAGAGACGGCCTCGTGTACCTCCTGACCTGTCACACCGGCTTTAATGCGGGAAAAGGCCTCTTCCTGAGCAGCTAAGACCCCGTCAAAAAGTCTCTTGAGTTCGACCGAAGGCGTGCCTTTAACCACCGTGCGGGTAATGTCCGCGTGATAACGGCTGCCCAGGGAGCGGGGGAAGACGTCAATGATGATCGACTGATGGGGGAGGAGGGGCCCTTTACCCTCTTCGTGGGGATCACACCCCTGATCACTGCAGGCCACGATTGTCTGCTCGGCAACACAATCGCGATCCAGAAGGCCGTGGTGAATCAGGCGCCGTAGACCCTCGGCGGTCAGTGGCTGGGAACCCTGGTACAGAAGGCCATTGCGGATCGTACTTTGGCGGATGGTCTCCAGGGCCAGCTCCAGCACCTCTTCGGTGGCCCGCAGAGCCTGGGTCATGTGGGCGATCTCCTCGGCAGACTTTCGCAAGCGCTCATCCCAGAAGGGATCTTTTTTGAAGTTGACGCGATAACCCCTGGATCGCAGGGAATCGGCAAGTTCAAGACCGAAAGAGGCCGGGACGAGAAGCGTACCGATGCTCCGTTCCTTCAGGATCTCTGCAATCAGTTCGGCCTGGCCGGGCTCCAGGGAACCCTGCTGCCGGAGCCGCTCAGAGTACCGGCTCAGAGGCAGGATCTCATCCACGGCTGCCTGGGCTCGAGCCCGATCGAGCTCCAAGTCGCTGACGGCAATCCACTTGCGGGAGGTGGTCTGGAGGAAGATGAAGGGGTCGGGGGCCAAAAAGCGGCTGGCGTAGTACATGTCCGCGTTGATCGTGCTTGCCGCTACGACCAGGATTGCCTCGTGGGATTGGTTCATGATCGAACTCGTCCTCTGGAAACGGGGTCTCCCTGCCTTGTAAAACTATAGCACATGCTGCGCTCGGGCAACAGAAGACCACGGGCGAAGTCCTCGGGGTGCCCCCTTGGGCTCACGAAGCGCTTGCGACGTGAGTTGCGTCGGCCGGATTGAGAGTTCTCTTCCTCGCAACCGCTTAGATCGCCTACGGGGGCAACCCCTCGGACAGGATGGGGAAGCTTTCCATTGTCCAATGTGCAAGATGCTTGATGGCTAGGAGGGGCGGCGCCTGCAAAACTTTAAGTCGCCCGTTCGGGGCACACCCGGTCCCTTTCTACAAAAGCAATATAAGGTTGCCCGCGGGGGCTACCCCCTCAGGTAGAGACGACCGAAGAGGCTGCCCGATCCGCCTTGAGCGTAACTGCCGGGAGCAACGGCACCCAAAGGGTACCCGACCGGGAGCGGCCAGGGATGGGAAACCGCGCAGCCAGAACGCGCTTTCAGATAGCTGGAAACATATCGTGGCGGTAGGGGAGGGTTCCGGGTACCCGTCCTGGGTGTGGGTGCCCCGGGTCGTTGCGGAACACCCGCGAAGCGCGGGTACCCGGAAGCGAAGGGGGGGAGGGCAGTCCTCACTACAGGAGCACATGCAGAAACTGGGGGTGGGCAAGGGCCAGGTATCCTTGACAAGGGGGGAGGTCTCCAATAGAGTGAATTTCCAGTGCGAGGAAAGGGCGGTAGATGACTTCTGAAGAGCGGGTGAGAGAGGCAAATCGCCAGTTTTATCGGGCCTTTGAGAGCCTGGATCTGGAGATCATGGAAAAGATCTGGATCAAAGACGGCAGGGCCCAATGCATTCACCCCGGATGGCCCTTGATGAACGGATGGTCCGAGGTCCGCGAGAGCTGGTCCCGGATTTTTGCCAATACCCAGTTCATCAAGTTCACGATTGAAGAGGTCCACATCACCCTGCAGGGAGATTGGGCCTGGGTGATTTGCCTGGAAAACCTCCTCACTTTAAGCGGAGGGGGTCTAACGGAGAGCAAGGTTTTAACCACGAATATCTTTATCGAGGAGGAGGGGGTCTGGTACCTGGTCCATCACCACGGCTCCCCGCTGTTTCTCTGGGGACCTCCGGAGCAGCCTGAGGAAGTGCAGTGAATTCCTCCTTAAGAAATTTCGCGGCGGAACTGCTCTGCCATGCCCTCACCACCCCTGCCAGGCTGGGGGATCTCCTCTGGTGGGTGGGGTTCTGCACCGTTGCGGATCGGGAGCATTCTCCCATGGTTTCCGCCGCTTCTCTGGAGGAAGAGGTGGGCAGGAGAGAGGAGGAAGCGCGAGACCGCGGTATGAACGTTCCCCCCCGGTCTCTGCCGGGATTTTTCCAGTTGTTCCATGAAGGTGCGCCCGCTTCCTCCGAGCCGTTTGAAGCCCAGAGAGAAGATCGCTCTTACGGACCTGGAGAAACTTTTGAGAATCGGGGCCGGGCTTTTTAACCACGGGTTGTTCTTTGAGTTTCACGAGCTCTTGGAGGAGTCCTGGTCCCGAGCTCAGGAGCCGGAAAAGCAGTTCCTGCAAGCGCTCATCCAGATCGCCGTGGGGTTTTACCGGCTGCAGGCGCGCAAGGTGCGGGGATGCCTGCAGCTTCTCCGCGAGGGGGAGGAAAAGGCGGGTCCCCTTGCCCCGGCTTGTCTGGGGCTGGAAGTGCGGGAATTTCTGGGTGGGATTGCCGCCTGCCGTTCGGCAATTGCCCGTCTGGGGGAGCGAGCCCCCGATGAATTTGATTGGGCCTCGATCCCGTTTATGAGGTCTGTCCACACTTCCCCGGGAATCGCCTCCCGGGATCGATAGAGGAAAGCCGTGTGATCTCCGATCCGGTGCGCCGCGAGCTGGAAAAAATTCTAGCGCCTGAAGATGTTCTGACAGATCCGGAGGTTCTGGTGACCTATGCGGGTGACGCGGGCCTCGACCGGGGAATGCCGGATGCCGTGGTCTTCGTGCACACTGCCGCGGAAATTCAGGCCGTCGTACGCTGCGCGCTGAGGCATCGCATCCCCTTTCTGCCCAGGGCATCGGGGACCTCCCTGAGTGGAGGTCCGGTCCCATCCTGCGGGGGGATTCTTGTGGAATGCTCCCGGATGAGGACCATCTCCTTTGATTCAGGAAGTAAGAGAGCTTCCGTAGAACCCGGGGTCATTAACCTGGACCTGCAGAAGGCGCTGGCCTCCTCCGGTCTTTTTTTCCCTCCCGACCCTGCCAGCCAGAGGGCTTCCTGCCTGGGCGGAAACATTGCCGAGAACGCGGGTGGGCCCCTGTGCTTCAAGTACGGGGTGACCGGTCATTACGTCCTGGGTCTTGAGGCGGTTCTTCCCGACGGCGGGATCGTGCAGACGGGAGGTCTCAGCAGCGACTACCCCGAATACGATTTCAGGGGGGTTTTGGTCGGATCGGAAGGGACCCTGGGTATCGTCACCCGGGCCTATCTGCGACTGGTCAATGTTCCCGCCGCCGCGGCCACTCTCGTAGCCAGCTTTGACAGCCTGGAAGCGGCAGCCCAAGCCGTCTCTGCGATCATTGCGGCGGGCATCGTGCCCGCCGCCTTGGAGCTCATGGATCAAACCGTCATCCGCATGATCGAGGATTTTCTTCGCAGTGGGCTCCCGGTGGACGCCGCAGCGATTTTGATTGTAGAGGTCGACGGGGCTGAGGAGAGCCTGGTCCCGCAGGGGGAGGAGATCCAGAGGGTCCTTGAGGCAAACGGAAGCCGGAATGTCCGTTGCGCCAGGACCGCCGAGGAGAGAGAACGGATCTGGTATGCCCGGCGCAGCGTGGCCGGCGCCATCGCCCGTCTTGCCCCGTATCATTACACCCAGGATGGGACCGTGCCGCGCTCCCGGCTCGCCGAGGTTCTCGTAAAGGTCGGGGACATCGGGCGCCGCTTCGGGCTCTCCATTGGGAATCTGGCCCATGCCGGAGACGGGAACCTCCACCCCCTGATCCTCTTTGATCCCCAAGATGCGGAGGAGACCCGCCGGGTTCTGGAGGCCGGGATGGAGATCCTGAGGGAGTGCGTCCGGGCTGGAGGAGTGATCACGGGAGAGCACGGGGTGGGACTTGAGAAAAAAGAGGCGATGCACCTCATGTACACCCCGGCGGAGTTAAACGCGATGCGTGACCTGAAGAGGATCCTCGATCCCGAGGGGCTGTGTAATCCGGGCAAGATCTTTCCGGATACGGAATCGTTGCCCGAGCGGGAGGATGTGCAGCCGGCAGAAATTCCCAGGCCGGCTCAAGAGGAGGAAGTTGCCTCCTGTCTTTTGGAAGCGGCACGGAAGGAAACTCCCGTTTCCGTGGTGGGCGGCGGGACGAAGCACTTCCTGGGAAATGTCTGGAATGAAGGGACGGTCCGGCTGCTGTCCACGGCGTCCTTCTCAGGAGTCGTTGATTACGCCCCTGAGGATCTGGTGCTCACTGTGGGGGCGGGGACCCCGCTTTCTGAAATCCATCAGTTTCTGGAGGGGAGCCACCTTCAGTTGCCCTGGAGACACCCCTGGTCCCGGAGTACGGTGGGCGGTGTTCTTGCCTGCAACTGGAATCCTCCCGGCAGGCTCCGTATCGGGTCTTTAAAGGACCAGGTCTTAGGCCTGCGGGTTGTTCTTCCCCGGGGAGAGATCCTGCACTGCGGGGGCAGAGTGGTGAAGAACGTGGCGGGATATGACTTGACCAAGCTCTTTATCGGGGCTATGGGGACGCTGGGGGTGATCCTGCAGGCGACTTTGAAGCTCTCTCCCCGGCCCCAAGAAGAGGCAACGGTCGTCTTTTCGTTCCCTGGTTTGCCTGATGTGGCGGCTGCCGGGACGGCTCTCTTCGGGGATGCCCGGCTGAACCCCGATCTCCTGATGGCAGTGAGTACTGGAGGAGACCAGATTCTCGAAGAGACTCTGGGAGTCAGGGGCCACGTTCTCATCGTCTCTCTTCAGGGGAGGAAGGAAGAAGTCAGTGCGGGTCTTCGTAGATTGGAAGCGGAGAGATCAGGCTTGCGGCCGCTGGCCTTTTCCCCGGAGAAAGGGAGCGGAGTACACCTATGGGGATCGTTTGTGGAAACCGGTGTCCGTCAGGCCCTCGAGAATGGCACGGATTCCCTCTTTGTAAAAGGGGGTGTTCCCGGGCAAAGTCTTTTCTCCTTCCTGCAGGAGCTGGATCGGAAGGTCAGCGAATGCGGAGGGGTCCTTGCTTGTTGCGTGGAAATTGGCTTTGGTGTGTTTTATGCTTTTTTGAAATTTTCCGGCGCCGACCCGAAGGATCTCTCGGCGCTGTCCCGCGCCATGTCCCAGCGGGTTTCGGAACTGGGGGGCTATTGGATCCTGGCGGCGGCCTCCGATCAGGTCAAAGCCGGCCTTGATATCTGGGGGGAGACGAGGCCTGCTTTCTCACTGATGAAGGCTTTGAAAAGCACCTGGGATCCGAGCCACATCCTCAATCGCGGCCGGTTTGCCGGTTTCATCTGACTTGCCCACTCCCAGTTTTTGGAGCTCCATAGCCGGGGGGACTGCCTCCCGCCCCTCGCTTCACGCCTCCCGTAGCGACCCTTGTCGGGGCGCCCAGGGTGGGAGCCCTCCGCTACCGCCACGATAAGTGTTCAGCTATCTGCAAGCGCGTCCAGGCTGCGCGGTTTCCCATCCCTGGCCGCTCCCGTTGGGTCCCCGCTGCTCCCGGCAGTTTCGCTCAGGGCGGGAAGGTCAGTCCCCTTTGGGCTCTTTCTCCGAGGGAGTTGCCCCCGCAGGCGACCTAAGAGGTTTCGGGTCAGAAGAGACTCGATCCAGCTGACAAATCTACCGCCGAAAGCTCTTCGGGAGCCCAAGGGGGCACTCCCGAGGATGCCGAAGAGAAAGTGGGGGTGGGCAAGCTTCATCTGAGCATTGACATGAGAGTTGAATTCATTTACTTTGCAGCCTATGGGAGACCAGGGGATAGGAGACCGCGGTGAAGTGAAATGGATCCCCCAAGTGATTCCTATTTTCCCCTTGCCCGATGTGGTGTTTTTCCCCGAGACGTTTCTCCCCCTCCACATCTTTGAGCCCCGCTACCGGCAGATGGTTCAAGACTGCCTTGAGGACCGGCCTTTTATCGGCATGGCGCTCCTGCGTGAGGGCTGGGAGCCGAACTATTACGGAGCCCCTCCTGTCTATCCCCTGGGCTGCGTGGGGGAAATCATTCACTCCGAGAAGCTATCCGACGGGCGCTACAACATTGTCCTGCGTGGTCTGAAGAAGTATGAAATCCTGGAAGAACTCTTTCATCGCAGCTATCGCCAGGCCTTGGTGGGTTTCCGCGACCTCCCGGAGGAAGAAGCCTCCCTCCCGGAGTCCGTTCGCGAGGAACTGGAATCCCTGATGCGGCGGTATTCCAGACTCATCGATCAAGAAATAGCCGTTGACAACCTTCTTGCCATGGGCCTAGAATCCACTGCCTTGTTAAATACTCTCTCCTCCGTGCTCCCTCTCCCTCCAGGGGAAAAGTACTTTCTTCTGGAGTCCGAGAATCCTTCCCAGCATTGCGGAAGGCTGCTGGATCTTTTGCGCTTCAACATTATTGCGCTTCAGGGTGGAAGGGGTCCCAGCGGCCCCCCTCTTGTGCATTAAATTCTCGGGGTGATGTGCCGGGCATCTACTGAGAGGGAACTTCTTGCGGATACGAACAGACGGCCTCCTGATTCTGAAAGGAGGGCGGTCATGAAAGTGGCCATCGTCGGGCTTGGCGAAGCCGGGGCGGAGCTATTAAAAAACCTGGCCCGCCATCAGGCGGTCCACTTGGTCAGTGCAGTGGAGAGCAGTCCGCTTGCCCCCGGAGTGGCGCTAGCCCGCTCCTTGAGGATCCCGATCACGGCGGACCTGGATTCCCTGCTTTCCCGGAAGGGGATCGATTTGTATGTGGAGACCAGCGGCAGCCGGGAAGCCTTCGAGTCGCTCCGCCAAAAAGCAGGTCCCGACGTTGAGGTTCTGGGCCCCGTGGGAACCAAGATGTTCCTGAAGCTGCTGGGAAGGGAATCGGGTTCGGCTCTCACCAGCCTGGAAGCAAGCGAGGAGGGCCATCTTCGAGAGCAACTCATGCAGTCCGAAAAGCTGGCTGCCATGGGGCAGATCATGGCCGGGCTGGCCCACGAGCTCAACAACCCGCTGACCAGCATCATCGGCTACTGCGAGCTGGCCCTGGAGCGGATGCGTACGGGGAAGCACAAGGACTACGTGTCCAAGGTACTGCAAGAAGCAGATCGGGCCGCTAAGATTGTTCAGCACCTGGTGGCCTTTGCCCGGAAGCACAAGCCTGAAAAGGAAGTCGTGAACCTCAATGAGCTCCTCGATGCCACCCTGGCTCTCCAGGACTACTCTTTGCGGGTTAGCGGGATTCAGGTCCTCCGGGAACTGGATCCCGACCTGCCGATGACGACCGTTGACGCCCACCAGCTCCAGCAGGTGTTTCTCAACCTCCTGATCAACGCCGAGCAGGCCATCCGGGATTCGGGCAAGGGAGGGATCATACGCATCCGCAGCTTTGCAGCAAAGGATGGGGCTCGGGCCGTCATTGAGATCACGGACGACGGTCCCGGCGTTCCCATGGAGAACCAGCAGAAGCTCTTTGAGCCCTTCTTCACCACGAAAGAGGTCGGCAGAGGGACTGGACTGGGGCTGTCGATTTCCCAGGGGATCGTACGAAGTCACGGCGGGCACATTTACGTGCGCTCCAAGTCAGGGGCGGGGGCGACCTTTGGGGTTGATCTGCCGGCGGCTTCCCAGGAGACTTCGCCGCGGGTGCGAGGCAAGGGAAGAGTCGAGAAGCGGGAAGGGGGGGGCGATATTTTAATTGTCGACGACGAAGAGACAGTCCTGGAGGTCATGGTGGAAATTCTTCAGGCGGATGGCTATCGCCCCGATGTGGCTACCGACGGCCAGAGAGCTCTCGATATGGTCCTCGCGAAACCCTATGATCTCATGATCACCGACGTGCGCATGCCGGGCATGGATGGCCCGAGGATTCATCAGGAACTCCTGGCCCGGGACCCGGAGCTGGCCAGGCGCTGTCTGTTCACAACGGGAGACACCCTCAATCCGGAAGTGCGGAAGTTTTTTCAGCGTACCGGCTGCCCGTACCTGCACAAACCATTTTCCTCGAAGGATCTGCGGGGGGCCGTCCGCCGGGCCTTACGGGGTGAAGGAGGTCCCTGTTAGGGAGAGGTTCACCGGGGGCTCGTGGTGGTGATCAGCAAGTACCAGATCATCAGCTCCTCCGGCCCGCTAGCGGCAAAATCATGAGCGATTCCCGAGGAGATACGGACCACAGTTCCTGCCTTCAGGAGTATCATCTCCGTCTTCTCTGCCCGGTTTAGCCGCAAGCGCCCTTGGCCTGAGAGCACGTGGCAAACCACATCTTTGTCCGTGTGAACGATCTGCTTAGGATCCGGCTCCGGTTGGGGTTGGAAGGAGATCAGTCCGCTTTCATACCGTTCCCCTCGAAAGCAGACGCGCCGGGCTAATTCCCGGCTGAGCCGCTCAAGCTTGTTCCTCAGATTCTCGAGCTCCAACACCTCGACCCCTTGGCCCGGGGAATCCTTCTCTCGCCCGGGGGTATTCCTCAACAGGCTCGGCAGTTCCCGGACCAGGTCCTCCTGAGTAAATACCT
>JACPSX010000069.1 GCA_016193065.1 Candidatus Tectimicrobiota bacterium
AGCGGGGCGCGGTCTGAGGATAATCTTCCTGCTCGCCGTGACGGCGGGCCTCGCACCAAGGCTCCAGAGGACACGAGTTGCATCTGGGCTTGGTCGGGGTGCATATCAGAGAACCGATCTCCATGAGGGCCTGGTTGAAGTCCCCCGGCCTCTTTTCCGAGAGGAGTTCCCGGGCTTTCTCCCACAAACGGCGGCTTACCCGCGCACACTTTGGATCTCCGGAGATGCGGAACAGGCGGGTGAGAACGCGGCTCACGTTGCCGTCGACCACCGGGTACGGAAGCCCGAATGCGATGCTGAGAACCGCGCCGGCCGTGTAGCGCCCGATCCCGGGGAGCCGGAGGATCGCCTCGTAAGAATCCGGCATCCGGCCCTGGTGCTCCTCAACGACGGTCTGGGCGGCGCGATGGAGGTTGCGGGCCCGGGAGTAATACCCCAGGCCCGACCAGAGTCTCAGCACCTCCTGCTCCGGAGCCCGGGCCAGAGCGGCCACATCTGGGAAGCGGGCGACGAAGCGCTCGTAGTACGGCAGCGCGGTGGGAATCCGGGTCTGCTGTAACATCGTCTCGGCGATCCAGATCCGGTACGGGTCGGAGGTTCTCCGCCAGGGGAGGTCCCGGTGGCTGCAGGAAAACCACTTGAGCAGAGCCGTCCGCAACTTCCCCGTGTCATTCCCCGCGCTTGATCCCGATCGGCCCGCCAACTTCTCCCCCCCACAAACCTCGCGTTGTCACATCCGGATCCCCCTCCCCATCCCTCTCCCAGGAGGGAGATTCTTTGAAACCCTCGCCCCCGGGTACCCCGGGTGGCAACGCCCAAAGGGCACCCGGGGTACCCGGGGCGTGCGGAGAGGGTCAGCCTGCCTGCCGCCTGCCTGTGCGTCGCACGCAGACAGGCGCCCGCGGCGCAGGCAGGGGTGAGGGGGGGTTCAAGCAACATATAGCAAATATTTGTGCGTCTGTATTAGTATAACACCAACGGATTTCGAAACACTGAGGACAGGAGATGGCGCAGCCCTCGGGACAGATGCCTTCCAACCTGGCCAAGCGGATCGGCTTCGCCTGCAGCGGGCTATTCATCATATTTCTGATCGGCGTGGCCGGCTACAAGCTCATCGGGGGGAATCAGTGGAGCCTCCTCGATGCGGTGTACATGACCGTCATCACCCTGTCCACCGTCGGCTTCGGGGAAATTCACACCCTGACCGCCGCTCCGGCGGCCCGGATCTTCACCATGTTCCTCATCCTCTTCGGCGTCGGGCTGCTGGCCTTCGTGGTCAGCTCCGTGACCGCCTTCGTCGTCGAGGGGGAGCTCAGGAATCTCTTCGGGAGACAGAGAATGAAACGGGAGATCGAGAAACTGCGCGACCACTACATCATCTGCGGGGTGGGAGAGACGGGCTTCCACGTGGCCGAAGAGCTGTTCAAGACCCGGCGCCCCTTCGTGGCCGTCGACAGCAACACCCAGCATCTGGAACGCCTGCAGACCGTGGGGCCGGTCCTTTTCATCGAGGGGGACGCCACTCGGGACGAGGATCTCTTGCAGGCGGGCATTGAGCGGGCCAAGGGTCTCGTGGCCACGCTCCCGACGGATGAGGCGAACCTGTTTGCCACCATCACGGCCCGGGAGCTGAACCACAAGATCCGGATCATCACCAAGATGATCGATGACAGCGCCCACCGGAAATTCCTGCGGGCCGGAGCCAACGCCATCGTCTCCCCCACCTTCATCGGCGGCATGCGTCTGGTGTCGGAGCTCATCCGGCCCACAGTGGTGACTTTCCTCGACACCATGCTGCGCGGGGACGAGGCCACGTTCCGCGTGGAGGAAATCCTCATCCCTGAAGATTCCAAGCTCGCGGGGCAAACCCTCGAACAAGCCGGGATCGGCCCGCTGGCAAGACGCTTGCAGCGGGCTCGACGCTCGTCGTTCTCGGCAGCGTGGAGATGATGGAGCGGATCAATAAGATCGTGTAGCGCGCCCGAAAAGGAGGGGGACAGATGAACATCCTCGTCATGGGAGCTGGAGGCGTTGGAGGATACTACGGCGCGCTGCTGGCCCGGGCCGGCAACGACGTCTCCTTTGTAGCCCGGGGGGATCACCTCCGGGCCCTGCATGAGAAGGGGCTGGAGATCCGCAGCCCCCGCGGGGATTTTTCTCTGCTCGTCAAGGCGGCAGCCGATCCTCGCCTCCTACCTCCACCTGAACTCATCCTGTTCGCCGTCAAGACCTACGATACGGAGGAAGCCGCTCAGTTCCTCCAACCCGTCGCCGGAGCCGGCGTTACCGTGCTCACCTTGCAAAACGGCATTGACAGCGCCGAGCGGATCGGCGCCATCCTGGGCCTCGAAAAGGTCCTCCCCGGTGCCGCCTACATCTTTGCCTCCATCACCAGCCCCGGCGTCATCACCCACACGGGAAAGAACCAGGGGATCACCTTTGGAGAGTCAGCCGGTACCCGTTCCCCCCGAACACAAGAGGTCCTGCAGGTCTTGCAGGGGGCCGGGATCGATGCAAGCTTCACAGAGGACATTCGCCGGGTTCTGTGGCAGAAGTTCTTTCACATCTGCGCCATGGGAACCGTTGCCTGCCTGTGCCGGGCTTCCGTGGGAGAAGTTTTGGGAAATCCCGAAAGCCTCGCACTACTGCGGGACGCCTTCGAGGAAATTCACCGGGTCGCCGCTGCCGAGGGAGTCCCCCTCCCGGAGGATCTCACCGACAAGGCCGTCCAGTTCTTCCGCGCCTCCCCCCCGCAGGCCAAACCTTCTCTTCTCAACGATCTGGAACAGGGCCGCCGTCTCGAATCAGAGGCGCTGTCCGGGACGGTCGTCCGGCTGGGAGAGCGCCACCACATCCCCACCCCGATCCACCGCGCCGCCTACGCGAGCCTGCTGGTCCAGGAGCGCCGCTACCGGCCCCCTACCTTGTAACCTCGTGGTCCGCGAAATGCGAAAGACAGCTAATTTGGTCGACGAGCTTAAGACCGGAAGCTACAGCCCACACCCTTTTTGCGGGAACCGACTTTCAAAATTAACCAGGAATATCGAGCGCAATACCCAAGGCTTGATTTAGCGACTTGATCTTTTGGGGGGAAAGGGTACCAATAAAATTCGTGAGGACCGATTTAGGCAAGCTCACCAGTTCATCACAGTGAATGCTGCTTTCATGCTTCAAGCCTTCATCCGGTCCGACCGGAACTTGCGTGGCTAAACCATCGTAGGCTGTGTAGATGGGAGCACAAATCACCGTTGAGAAACGCGAGTCAATTACGACCCGCCGGCTTACCACCACAAAAACCCGGAACCTCTTGGGATCCCGCGCAGATGGGTGCGCCACTCGATAGAGTTCACCCCGCTTCATAGGGGGATTTGATACTCCAGCACATCCGCTGCTTCTTTATTGAGGTAATCTGCCCGCCGATTGATAATCTCAAGGTCTCGGGCATTCTGCTCATCCCGGAGGAGTTGACCAACGAACGCCCAGACCGCCGCCTCGATAAAATCAGAGCGGTTCTTCTTGAATTGCTTGGCCCGCTTATCAATCGCTTTGAGCAACTCTTCGGATAGGGTGATAGAAGTCTTGACTTTCATACTACTAAAGTACCACCACTCAACGGCTGCGTCAACGGTATTCACACCTGAATTTCGGGGAGCTACTTGCGCCGTCCAACGAAACGAATAAGGTTTTACCCGGCGTGCAACGGATGGCCGCTCACCTGCGGCCGCCCGCGCACCACCCGAGTATCGCCCGGCGGTCTCCCCGCGTGTCAACCACCCGACCGGGGCGGCCGACGGCTCGAATCAGAGGCGCTGCAGGGAACCGTCATCCGGCTCGGAGAGCGCCACCACATCCCCACCCCGATCCACCGCGCCGCCTACGCGAGCCTGCTGGTCCAGGAGCGCCGCTATCGGTCCCCCTCCCCCATCCCTGGTCCGTGGCAATAGGGCGCCGGTCCGGTGAGCGTCCGGTTGACCAGAGGTTAAAACTCGTCGCCGGGCAGAGGCTCTCGATCGGGAACTTTGGCAAGGATTCTCTTCAAATCGCCCTTCGTCGCCCGCTTAGCTCGCGTCGTCAGGTATTCCTCGGTCAGAATCGCGGAAATCTTCTCGGAAACCGCTGAGGAGATGAACTGGTTGATTGATACCCCTTCCCGCCGGGCAATCTCTTTGATGTGGCGGTGAATGGAGTCCGGTAGACGCAATCTCACAGCACCCATGACATTTCCTCATAGGGCGCTTGCATTTCCTGCTACCCAGGTGTCGCCGATCGCCCTTGTCTCTTCCGGGGCAGAACGGCATCAGGTGAGTACGCCTTGCTCAAGCCGATCAATCAGCGCTTCGACCTCGCGTGCCCCAACATCCGTTTTCGCAAGCGCAATCGGCCGTTCACCACCCAATGCTTCATTGGGTGTTGAGAGCCAGCGCCGTGCACTATCGAGGTTCCCTTCGAAGAGCTCAAGCACCCTGCCGAAAATCCTGGAGAAGCGGACCAGTCGGTCCGACTCGTCCGGCGCCAGACGCCCCTGCTCCTTCCGGCGGTGGAGAGTTCGCGCACTCACCGCCACAGCCTCAGCAAGATCGCTTGTCGAAAGCTTCGTATTCCGCTGAAGGCGCTCAAACGCCTGGAAGGCAAGCCCCCGTTCCACGCGCTTGACGATCCGCAGGGGATCCTGCTGGCGGATCCCCAGCAACCAGACATAGCCATAGGGCCCCGACTGGCTCGCTTGCATGGCCTCTCGATACGCCTTCACGTCCCGGGCCTCAGCGTGTGCCTTGGCAGCGATCAACCGCGATTTCATGTCAACTTCCCCTTACTTGCCATCTGGCACATTCTTGCCTGCCAAATGGCGAAGAGCAAACGGCACTCGTACGCGTAAATTGGGGTCAGAGTACAAATATTGACGCAATCTGAGGAAAGGACTCTACTGTATGCTTCCGGATGCCCGGTCGAATCTCCCGAGAC
>JACPSX010000053.1 GCA_016193065.1 Candidatus Tectimicrobiota bacterium
AACCCGATCAGCCCTGACCTCTTCGAGGCGAGTGATGCCGAGTGGAGGTAACGATTCGGAGGCTCTGCTGAAATCGTAGTTGCGCGACGCCCACGGCTAGGGTCTGCAGCCCGAAGAGCGGTTCCCGACCGCCTGCCGCTGGCTCCCCCTCGGGGCTCCTGCGGGGAGGAGAGGATGCAGATGCAGGGAGGATTCGATGAAACGGCGGGAAGTCCCTCCAAAGGTGCCTCGCAAGAGAACCCTCCCACCGAAGACAGGCGGGCAGCGAGCTGGTGGAAAGTAAAGGCGTGGCAGTTCGCGAGGCTCTTAGGAAGTCTGAGCGAGGGCTGGTGGCTTGGTGGTGGCCGGTTGTCATATTGGAAGATGGTGAAGTTAGCCTGGGTGGCGCTGCTCTGTCTGGTGGTGGTGGTTGTGGTGATGGGTCTAGTGATTCAGGTGGTGGGGAAGACGATTGCCACGATCATGTTTTGGATCGTCGCCATCATTGTCGGTGTTGTAGCAGTGGGAGCGCTTATCTGGTCCTGGGTTCAGTGGGTACGCGGGAAGAGCTGATAGGAGCGGGACGACGATTGAACTGGGCAGCACCCGAAGGGGGCAAAGGTGGAGACACTTAATAAGGCCAGAGAGCTCGCACGAAAAGTTGCGGCCCATGGCAGCGTCACGCCCGATTATGGGGCACAGGCCGACCTGCAGGTAGAACTCACTCAGGAAGTGAGCGCGAAGCTCTACCACCTGGCTGGTGTGATAGCCAGAAGCTCCCAGAAGGCTACCGAGGACCTGGAATCCCTTGGAAGGAGTCTCGGGGCAGTAGTTTCATCAATGGACAAGAGCACGGACACAATCGCCCACCTCACACGTTGGCTCATCGTCGCCGCGCTCGTATCCGCAGTAGCCGCGACTGTCCAGGTTCTACTTTTGTTTCTCAAGGGCGGGTAGACAGAGTCCCCGCGTGGGGTGCCGCTCACGAGCAGTGCGAATAGTACACGATGCCCACGGCTAGGCCGGCCAGCCGAAAGCCGCTTCCGGGCGGTTGCCATCGACGACGACACGATGCAGATGCATGGGAGAAAGGGATGAAGCGTCAGGAAGTCCCGCCGGAGGTACCCCGCAAGGGAACCCGCCGCCCCAGGAAATCTCTCCAAGATCCTGCACGGGAAATTCGCCAGAAGGAAGAGAGCTTCTGGGTGCAGAGGCACGATACTCGCCGCGAGCTTCAAAGGCTCTGGAACATCGTCGCGTTCCAACCCACCAGACGGGAAGGCCGCGGCCGGCGGTGTGGACACGTCAGCAATGGGGAACAGTGCACGTACCTCCGGGTGGCCAGTTCAACTCAACGGGCACCGATCCCCCCCTGGTGCCGCTTCCACCTGGCAACGATGTTGGCCGAGGAGCTTGCCCCTCTGCTGAAGGGGGATCCAGAAGCGATCACCGAGGACTTCGCCGTTGGGTGCCTCGAAGCCCTGGTGGATGAACGCCTTCGAGGCGGACCTACGGCGCAGGAGGCTCAGGAGGCACTGAGGGTTCTCTGCAATGCTTTACTGGCGTGGTCGCCAATGAACCAAGACCGGGAGACAGGGGAGCGGTGATGCGTAAGCGGACTACGAAGGAGCGAGAACGAGATGTCCGAGGGGACCAAGCCCCCTACGTGAAGCGCTACCTCGAAAAACTCAATGACCCCGAGGTCCAAAAAGACCTGAAGAACTATGAAGGGCTTGTTGAGATAGAGAAGGCGACTGGGCGTGAGCACATACGGTTATGGGACGAACTCCAAACCTACGGAGCATTCGACGAGCCGGGAGCTGTTTTGACCAATCCGCAGCTGAAACCGCTCTGGGATCAGTGGAGGCAGAGCGGACTGGTACATGGGATCGCGAAAGAGAAACGGGAGGCCACGGAGCAGGCGTTCATACAAAGGCACGGGATTCTTCTTCTTGGACTCCGGCCGCGTGGCATCTTCGCTGACCTGTCACTCGCTCACTACAATGCCCTCGTTGCCAACATGTCTTGGGTCTTCGATGATCAACTTCCGGTGCAGCCCATTCCGCTTGCACTATCGAAGAAGGAAGATGAGGATCCGTGGATAGCAATGCTCCTGGGGGGAAAGTACCTACTCCTACTGGTGAACATGGAGCATACCCTAGACTCCATCCGGGACAACTTCGACGAGTGGATTCGAGTGGTGAAGAAGGCACTCGATGCACGGAAGAAGATCCAGGGAGAGAAGATTCCGCGCTCCCGACCGGACACTGCACCTCTAAAAACGACAGTGCAGATAGAAACAAAGGCGGGAAGAACCGCCGATGAGATCGCGGAGAAGCGCTGGCCTGATCTGTGGAAAGATCCAGCGAACCGCAAGCGTCTTCGTCAGAAAATTAAGTACCACCGCAAGACCGCCCAGAAGTAGACCCCATCCGCAGAATTAAGGGGTCCCCCTTATTTCTGCCTGCCACGCAGCCTAGCCCGTTCTTCTTTACGCCCCCTCCTGGAGGTCCTACCATGCGCGCAGTTGCGCTCACTGTGTGGGGTGCGAGCATGACCATTCGAATCTCGGTTCCGGTTGATCGTAAGCTCTGGTGTCAGCTTCGACGCATGGCCGAGGAGCGGAAGATGCCATCCGGTCGCGCATCAATGGCAGCGGTCGTCAGGCAGATGGTCGCAGATGCGCTCGCGAAAAGAGAGGGGAGATGAACAGAGCCGTTAATGAGCTACGGCTCTCGCTTCTCCGCTGGCGCCGCGACCGGGGCCAGCCACTGCCGCGTTGGGGACGGCTCACCCTCCGGGCTCTCGACCTGATCGCGCTCGCTCTGCGGTGAAGGACTGACCAGGAGATTGCGATGCAGATGAATACTCTCTCCGACTTCTCCACCACCGATATCCACCTCGCCGCCTACCTGCTCGGAACCGATCATCACCTTCGCCGGCTCAACGGCCCACCCGGGCGGGCGGTCTTCGTCTTTGAGGGCGTGACCGAGGACGACGTGTCCCGCTTCTACGCCGGCGCCCCCAGTGACGCCCGAAAGGTCCTTGGTGCCCTCAGAGACTTAAAGGGGCTCTTGGCCCAGGGGGACCGGCGATGAGCGGCTGGATCCGGCTCTGGCGGAGCCTGTTGAATCACCCACTTTGGACCCGGGAGCGCTTCACCCTGGGGCAGGCCTGGATTGACCTACTCCTATCCGCTGCACACACCGATCACCCCGTCCCGAGGGGCACGCAGATGGTGCTGGAGAGGCGCGGCGACTTTCTCACCAGCCAGGTCGCGCTCGCCGCTCGGTGGCGGTGGGATCGCGAAACGGTTCGGAGATTTTTTCGAGCGCTCGAACGCGGCAACATGTGCCGCATCCGAACCAGCAAGGAGAGCGAGACCGGGTATACGCTGGTAAGTATCATGAATTACGAACGTTACCAAGGAGACGTGGAGCAGTCCTCTAGCCTGAGTCCCGCATCCGATGCCCCATCGGTTGCCCCATCCAATCCCGCATCCGTGCCCCATCCGTGCCCCACTCCTAAGAAGGGGAAGAAGGGGAAGAAACAGAAAGAACCCTCTCCGGCCTTCGGCCTCACGCTGGAGAAGTACCTCACGGAGTTCCCCCCAGAAGGCCAAGAGGTCCTTCATCAGGCTATTCAGGCAATCGCCTCCACCAGGAAGTCCGGGAAGGTCGCTCAGTCGGTGCTGGATGCCCAGGCCAGGAAGTGGAGTCGGTTCCCGCCAGAGATCGTGGTCAAAGCCTGCCGGGTGTACCTCGATCGAGGGTACGCCAATGAGGGGAGGGCGGAGGCCTATTTGCTCGGGATCATCCGTCAGGAAGCCAAGAGAGCTGGCAACGGTCGGGAGGCCTCCAGTTCATTCGTCGGCCAGAAAGGGTGGGTTTCCACCCCCGCCACCCCCGCCGATACACCGGCTGGCCAGCCCTACCCGAATCCGACGACCGAAGGGCAGCGGGCCATTAACCGCGCATGGCTCGATCAGCAGCGTGACCAGGAGCGGGCCCGATGACCACCCGGCGCGAGGACCCCGTTGCCTTCATCGAATCCCAAGGCTGGCCCGTGAAGCGTCAGGGTCAAGAGCTGGTTACAACGTGCCCGCTCTGTGAGAAGCCGGGCCACCTCTACGTGCACTCCGAGACTGGCGTCTGGAAGTGCCATCGGTGTGGAGAGAGCGGGAACCTGTGGCAGCTTCGGAAGCGGCTCGGTCTCGACAACGGTGACGGCGCCTGGTTCCAAAGCCTCGGCCAGGCCCTCGGCGCGAAGCCGAAGCGGATCCCCCGGGACCGGACCGAGAGCATGCACGCGGCCCTTCTGGCAGACCGAGAAGCCCTGGCCTACTGCACCGAGACCCGGCGCTGGTCGCTGGAGGTGGTCAGGCGGTTCAAGCTTGGCCTCCGGGTGGACAGCCGGGGGAAGTGGCTGGCCTTCCCTTGGTGGCGGCGCGGGGAGTGCGTCGGGATCAAATACCGGAGCCTTCCGCCCCAAGCAAAGACCTTCGAGCGGGAGGCCGGCTGCGAATCCGTTTTGTTCAACGTGGATGCCCTGGCCGGGCATGAGGAAATCATCCTCGCCAGCGGGGAGAGTGACGCCCTCGCTCTCCTGACCCTCGGCTTTCAGAACGTAGTGGCGACAACGACCGGGGAGACGAGTCTGCCCGC
>JACPSX010000265.1 GCA_016193065.1 Candidatus Tectimicrobiota bacterium
ACTCGGGCGGGCCAAGGAGATGATCTATACGGGGGCGATCATCGATGCCCGGGAGGCCGAGAGATTCGGCCTGGTCAACAAGGTGGTCCCTGCCTCCGAGTTGCGCGGCGCGGCAACGGAACTCGCCCAGAAGATCATCGAGAAGGCGCCCCTGGCCGTGCAGATGGCCAAGAAGTCGATCCACACAGGAATCCGGGGTGGACCCGCAGCGGGCCTTGCCTTCGAGAAGCACGTGCAGGCTATCCTGTTCGGCACCGAAGATAAGAGAGAAGGGACCAGCGCTTTTCTGGAAAAGAGAAAGCCCCAGTGGAAGGGGCGCTAGTTTTTCTGTGCGCTTCCCGCGGCCTCTGGTTCCAGGCATCCTGATCCGGCGCTACAAGCGCTTTCTGGCCGATGTCCGTTTGGCGGACGGCGCCGAGGTGACGGCTCACTGCCCCAACTCCGGCAGCATGCGTTCCTGCAACGAGCCCGGCCGGCCGGTCCTGCTCTCCCGCAGTTCCAATGAGAACCGTAAGCTCGCCTACACCTGGGAGATGATTCGCATGGGCCGGGTCTGGGTGGGGATTAACACGTCCCTTCCCAACCGGATCGTCCGGCAGGCCATTGAGGAGGGAAGGATCTCGGAACTGGGAGAATATCCGGAGATTCGCTCCGAGGTCCCCTTCGGCAAGGCAAGCCGTGTGGATCTCCTGCTCCAAGGTCCCGGTGCTCCTTGCTACGTGGAGGTGAAAAACGTCAGCCTAGTGGAGAAAGAGATCGCCTATTTTCCCGATTCGGTCACCGCGCGGGGGACCAAGCATCTGCGCGAGCTGGCGGCCCGGGTCCGACAGGGGGACCGGGCGGTCATGTTCTATCTCGTGCAAAGGTCCGACGGGCGTGTCTTTCGCCCTGCAGACCACATCGATCCCATTTACGGAAAGGCCCTGCGCCGCGCTCTCCGGGCGGGTGTCGAGATCCTCGTCTACCGAGCCAGAGTGTCCCCCCGGGGAGTTGTGATTGACGGGAAGATCCCCTATGAAATTCCAGTCCTCTCCCCTTGAGTCTCAGTCCTTACCGAGAAGAGGGAAGGGCGATTTCCAGCATTCCGTCCCAGAACATGAGCTCGTACGCCTGCAAGAGGCGTGCAGCCCTCTTAATCTCAAGGGGAGTTTCACCCGCCGCCAACCCTGCGGCGATCACCGCAAGACCGCTCTCTTCCAGATCGGGCGGAGGAGAGGCGAACAGATCGAAGAAAGCCACCTCGGAATCCTTGAGGCCGTGACGGCTCTTGAGAGCAGAACTCATGCGCCCGCAGTTGTAGCCCCAGGCGGGAAAGTTCACCAGGAGAGCAGCAGCCACCTGCCCCTGGCCTCCGTAAGAGCCCAGCCAAGCCAGGTACGCCGTGTAGGCCTGTCCCTTGGGAGTAGGGTCGTAGCTGTCGAGCCAGTTCTCGCTCACCCCCAGAGCGGCGGCCAGAGCTTTTAGAGCTTCCAAGGCCGCCTTCTCCCCCTGCAAAATGTTCCAGAAATACTCCCGGGAAGGGAGCGCCCCAAATCGGGTGACGAGGGCGGCAACACTGCGCAGGTCGCTGCGGATGATGTGAAACTGCTCCCCGGCAAATTTCTGTAAGGCGGTCTTGCCGATGCTCCCCTCTGCGACTTTCGCCGGGTACGCATGAACCCGGAGGGTTTCCTCCAGATCCTTCATCTCGTTGGACATTTCACGGACGAGGCTCGCTGCATCCATGCCGATCCTCCTTCGAGAACAGCCGGGAACCACGCCGCGGGAGCCGCCGGGTTCCCTGGCCGGTCAAGACTCCCGGTACCGCTCCATCAGTTTGCTGCAACCTACTCGTTTCGCCCGGTCGTCGTCTCTGCCGTAAAACGCGCTGCTCGGCTTCAAAGTATGACGCTGGAGCAGTCCTAGGACGCGGCCTTCCGGGCTGCTTCCAGAGCCGCTTCATAGTTGGGGTGAGAGGTTACTTCCTTGACGATTTCCACGTAGCGGACCGTGTCGTTTTTGTCGACTACGAAGATCGACCGGCTCAGCAGCCGGAGTTCTTTAATGAGGACCCCGTAGCCCAGTCCGAAGGAAGCTTCCCGGTGGTCCGAGGCGGTCTTCAGCCGGTCGATGCCTGCCGTGCTGCAAAAGCGCCCCTGGGCGAACGGCAGGTCCATGCTGATCGTAAGGATCTCAAAATTGTCCGGGAGCTTGGCGGCCTCTTCGTTGAAGCGCCGGGTTTGCTGATCGCAAACGGGAGTATCCAAAGACGGCACGACGCTGAAAAGCCGGGCTTTCCCGCGGGAACTTTCCAGTGTGACTGGGGAGAGGTCCTTGGCGAGCACCGAAAAATTAGGGGCCTGGTCTCCAACCCTGATTTCAGGGCCGAGAAGGGTGAGGGGATTTCCCTTGAACGTGATGACTCCGCTTCTTTCCTGGGGCATGATCACTCCTCCTGTATGCGCACAGTTCGTTCGTTAGTTGGTCTGGAAAGGTACGCCGCGCCGCGGCGGGACGGCTTGAAAATCAATTAAATTATACCCCTCGGCTGGAATGCTGTCAAAAGAACCTCAGACAAAATCATCGGTCGGGAGGGGAGATCAGTTTGTGAAGAGCGTCCAGAAGGTTGTAGTGAATCTCTCCGGGAGTCAGATTATCAAAGAAGGTTCTGATCTCCCCGAGCTTTTTCTCGGTCAGGGAGATCCGCGTATAGCCGGAAGCGCATTCGGTCTCGATGAATTTATCCGCGCATTTCCGGCAAAGCACCTCGACCCTGCGAGTGATGGAGTAGCTAGGATATTTGGGATAGAATTTTTCCACCAGATCGACGGGCTGGCCCCCGCACCATTTGCAGATCACGACCGCAAAAAGATTTCCCTTTTTGGCTCCCATGGCTCTCTTTTCTCGGCTCTGTGCCGGTTTCCCCCGGATTGAATTCCCCTCACGTTCGTGAAGGATGTATTGGTCACCCTGTAAATCAATATAGCATAACGGGATGTGGGCCACAATTTGTCTGCCCGGCTGAGGGGGAGCCGTGGCTCCGGAGTGGATCAAGACGGCCGAAGGGGCTCGCGGAGAGGCTCACCCGCAAAGCGGGTACCCGGCAAAGCGGGTACCCGGCAAGGCGGAGTTGATTCCCCC
>JACPSX010000054.1 GCA_016193065.1 Candidatus Tectimicrobiota bacterium
CGAGAGCACCGCTCCGATTCCCTCCACTTCCTTGAGCTGCGACAGGGGCACGGAAAAAACCCGTTCCGGGCTTTCAAAAGTTCTCGTCAACCGGGAAAACAAAACTCCCCCTAACCCCCGCACCACATTGAGAGCAATAAGCCAATGGCGACTTTCCACTCTTCCCCTCTCGGAATGGAGCCCGAGCGAGGTCCTTATTATACGGGGGCAGGTCCGGGCGTCAAGGGCCGGCGGTGGATTCGACCACGCCCCCCACCGTGAGTTCGCTCAGACTCTTTACGATGCGGGCTGTGGAACTTCCCGCTTGGGTGCTGAGAACGACCAACTCCGCCAGGATTTGTTTCTCCTGGCCGGTTATCTTGGAAGCGGGCCTTTCCGCGCTCCCCTCACGGGCTCCGTAAACGTAAAAGCGGTCTCCTGCGGACACCCCCTGTTGGTTTCCGACGTCCAGGTAGACGATGTCC
This sequence comes from Candidatus Tectimicrobiota bacterium, assembly GCA_016193065.1. GTDB lineage: Bacteria > JACPSX01 > JACPSX01 > JACPSX01 > JACPSX01 > JACPSX01. The sequence continues at coordinate 465 of JACPSX010000054.1, forward strand.
TCTTCCCCCACTCCCAAGCGATTCCCGCGCAAGGCCACGATCATCCCGGAAATCTTCTTGGAGCTCCGCCTCGCTTCCCACTGTGCTAAGGGCTGGGAGGGGAGTTCGAGCGGCGCGATCCAGTCACCCGGGCTGACCTCGGCCAGCGATCTGAGGATAACCCCTTTGGCGTGGGGAAAATTTTCTTCCTGGATCTCGATGATCCCAATGCCCGCCACCAGGCGGCCGAGGGGCTTTTTGCTGCGCGGGTGTCGAACCTCACCGGCGAATCGGAAAACCGCAAACTCTTTCACCCCGGAGGGCAGGCGACTGCGCAAGCGCACGTACACCGGATCGCCTTCCACCAGAGAGAGGCGGGGCTCGGAGCCGCTCGTGATAACTCCGAGGCCCGGCTGCTTCTCCATCGTCAGGTACCCCAGCCCGATCCACTCGATCTTTGCAGCCAGATCCTGCGCGCTTCCGGCGCCGGGAGAACTCAGGACGATTGCTGCCAGCATGGCTATGAGAAGTTTCTTCTTCCAGGTCGAGGTTCGCGTCACGTTGAACACCTCCCTTCGCGTAAGCGGAGAATACGCCGGCCACGATAACGAAGAGGGAGGAAATTTGTCAAGGCGATTCCCGGCTTTCAGGAGCTGGGACCCAACACCGGGTAGAGGCGATGGATGTTATCCAGCCACCTCTCCAGGATGGAGAGTATTGCCGCTGCTGACCTATCGGGTGTGTCGCCGGTTGGCAGGGGTCTGTCGAACTCTGGTGTCTCTTCGCTGGGGGCCGGAAGTGTTTCTGAAGATGGTGCCGCGACGGCAGCACCGGAGAGCTCTGCCGGGATCTCAGGAACCTGATCCTCCGCCCCGGAGATTTCCTCGAGGCCGATGTCCTCTGGGTTAAGCTCGGGAAGGTCGTCCCCGCTGAAATCTCTTCCGCGATCTCCCAGCTCCTGGATCTTCCGATCGTATTTCCGGCTCAGCGGGGCCAATTGTTGCAGAGTTTGGTACTCTTGAATGGCTTTGTCCTCTTGCCCGCGCCGGCAGTACGTTTCCGCCAAAATTTCCCGGGCCAAAAGATTATTGGGATTGACCTCCAGGACCCGTAAGACCTGGTCCGCGGCTTCTTCCACTTCTCCGCGGTCCAGGTAGGCCAGCGCCAGATTGACTCGGGCGCTGTGGTAATGGGGGTAGAGCTCCAGCCCATGAAGACAGAGGTCAATGGCCCGATCCGGTTCTCCGTGCTTCCGGTATAGGACTGCCAAGGGGAGAAAGAGTCTGCTGTCGGGTTCCGCTTCGAGTCGAAGCCGGTAGACCTCCATCAAGGTCTGGTCATCCAGGACCGGTTTCTTGCCCATTCCCGCAGTGTAGCCGATTTGAGGATCAGTGATACAGAAAATCCGCCACGAAAACCCGCTCGATTCCCGGTGGGGACGAGACCCCCTGCGTCTTGAGCGCTTCCACTGCGGCAGCTGTAATCTGGGTTTTCACCTTCTCCATCCACTGCGGAGATTCCGCAAAGGGGATGCCGTGGGCTGGGTCCAGGAATATCTTCTCGATGGCCTCCCGGATGGCAGGAATCTGCTCCTGGAGGCGAACCTGGGTCTCGGAGGAGTGTTGGGGATTCAATCCGAAACCGAGTAAGAAGCTGAGCACGCGCACCTCTCGCGGGGCGTGGACAGGGAGGGCAACAGCGGCAAAGTAAGTGGAGTTGGCCGGGTCGTATTGACCCCGGGCAGCCAGCAAGGCCCGGTTGGGGTCAAATCCATCCGGGCCCGGGCGCCCTTTGGATGTAGGGGCAGAGGTTGGAGATACGGGGGCAGGGAGGAAGATGAGGCCGCGCAAAAGATAAATCGAAAGTGTCGCCGCCGTCAGAGCGATACCCATTCCCAGGAGGAACGGCTTTTGCTTCCACAAGACGGGCTGCGCCGCCTCGGTCGCCACGAACTCTGGCGAATCGGGTAGTGCAATTTCGGCCTTGTCGATTTCGGTGCGCCGGCGGGTCACAACCAATTGTTCCTTGGGAAACTAGGAGGCATGGGCGGCCGCTTTTTCCTCGGTTTCTACGGTGCTTAGGATATCGCGGGCCTCCTTGAACTTCGGCTCCAGCTCCAGGGCCTTGCGAAACTCCGCGGCGGCCTTGTGCTTTTCCCCCGCCTCCAGATAGGCCCTCCCCACGTTGTAGTGGAGGACCTCGTCTTCGGGGTCCACCGGGAGGGCCTTCCAGTATTCGTTGATCGCATCCTGATACCGCCCCTGTTTGCGGAAGGCAATTCCCAGCCGGTTGTAAATATGAACGTCCTGTGGTCTGAGCTTAAGGGCTTCCTGGAAGGCATTGCCGGCCTCCTCCGCCATTCCGGCTTCCAGGAAGGCTTCCCCGATCTGCATGCGGCGGTCGACGTTGCGAGGGTCCACGTCAACGGCCTTGCTGAAAGCCTGGCGGGCCAGATCCCCTTTTCCCTCTTTGAGGTAGAGGTGCCCGAGCGCTGTCTGCCGATCCGGATTCCGGGGGCTGATCTTTACGGCGCGCTCCAGAGATTCACGGGCTCTGTCCCGCTTCCCGCTCTTCTCGAAGTAGTCCGCCAGTGTCTGATACCCCTTGACGTACTGCGGATTTAAATTGATGGCCTCCAGATACTTTTCCTCCGCTTCCGCTTTTTTCCCCATCTGTTCGTACACTTTCCCGATTCCCTCCAGGACCCGGGCGCTCCTGGGCTTTAGCTCCAGGGCCTTCTCGTACCTGGAGAGTGCTTTGTCCAGGTGTCCTGCCTCGGCGTCACTTTGAGCGGCTTGCAGCAGGGAATCAAGTTCCGTGGGATTTGCCCTGTGCTCCAGGATTTTTTCGATCTTCTCCTGCAGAGTGCGGGCCACGAAGGGTTTGATGATGTAGCCGTCCACCTCGGTTTCGGCGGCCTCGGCCACGGTTTCTTCGGCAATCTCCGCAGTCACCATGAGGAACGGGATATCTTTGAGCCTGTCGTCTTTGCGGGCCAGGCGTAGGAGTTCAATCCCGGTCATCTCGGGCATGTTCCAGTCGGCGATGACAAAATCGATCTTGTGGTGCTTCAACTTGTCCAGGGCTGAGACACCGTAGTCAGCTTCCTCAAAATGAACGTACCCCAGGTGCCTGAGCATATTGCGGATGGTCCGGCGCATGTTCGCCATGTCATCCACGATGAGAAAGCGCATCTTCGTGTTGGGCATACTCGGTCCTTCCCCGGCTTAGCGGGCCGTCAGGATTCCAAACTCGTCCCGGTTCCCACCGGGATCTCAATCCCAAAGGTGCTTCCCTGGTGGTCCTGGCTCTGCACCCAGATCCGGCCGTTGTGAGCCTCGACGGCCATCTTACAAAAGGTAAGCCCCAGCCCCGTGCTCAGGGGTCTCTTCTTGCCATCCCGTTCAACCTGGGCAAACTTGTGAAAGATCAGTTCCTGGTATTGGTGAGGAATTCCCTTGCCTTGATCCGTGACCGTGAGCACGACCTGATCCTCGCTCCGGGAACGGGAGAGTTTCAGGACGATCACTCCGTCTTCCGGAGAGTATTCGATGGAATTCATGAGCAGATTGAGAACAACCCGCTCCAAGAGGGTGCGGTCCCCCGTGATCGGAACTTCCCCGGCGCCCCTCTGCAAGTCGAAGCGAACCTGTTTAGCGGCCGCTGTTTTGTGCAGGGACGACATACAGGACTGGACGACCTCTCGAAAGTCGAACTCGTGTCGGTGGACGACCAGGCGCCCCTCTTCCATCTTGTGAATGTCGAGAAGGTTTAGGACCATCTGGAGGAGGGTATTACAGCCTTGCTGGGCCGTTTCCACGTAGTCCCGCTGGTCTCCCGAGAGATCCTCAGAAGCCAACAGATCCAGGTTGGCCATGATTTCTCCCAGGGGACCCTTAATATCGTGGATCAGCATGGCCGTCTGCTCTTGCTGCAATGCCAGGAGTTCCTGCAGGCCCTCAATGTCCCCCTTACGTTTTCTTGTCTTTGCTGTAGCTGGCACCGCTGCCTCCCGCCTTGCTCCTGCGCACAGCTCCGGTTATACTCCCGAATTCATGGCGCATCTCAGCGAGTCCATCCGCTTCCTTATCCAGATTCCGAAACGGGAAATTGTCTATCTTCACGGTCTCCTGGAGGCCTATGAAGGGCTGGCCGTCGTGCGCACCATCGATCCACTGCAAGGCATCGTGGAACTTTTGGCTTCCCCCTCCTTTGCCGAGGAAGTCGAGGAAGTCCTAAAAAACATCGCCCTGGAAATTCCCTTGCGGATCCTTGAGTGCACCACCACCCTCCGTCTTGGCAACTAGGCCGGCTTTCCGTCCCTTGTCTCTTATCGTCATTGACGGGCAAATCTGAACGGTTTTTTCGCCTTGGATGTCCGGTTTCAAGAGGGTGAGGTGAAAGAAGACTGCCAATCGGGAGAAGGGGATAGCGGGTTTACCCGATGGCAAGAATTCCGACGACGGCGACCACGATCCCGCCAATGACGATGAGGCGATTGCCGATCTTGCGAGCCCGGGTCCCCAGGGGACTGGTTTCCGAATCCACAGCAATGGTACTGACTTGCTTGCCGTCTACGAAGAAAGCCGAACGAAACGGATTCCGGTAAACCCATTCATAGACCGGCTTGCGACCCTCCAGGGAGCGGAAAAAGAGGATGGCTTCGGGGGTCCCCCACTTCTCGAAGACGCCGCGCTCGTCGGGGTTGAGTTCTGAAGCCGCCAGGCGTTCAACTTCCCAGCGAGCTTCCCGCTCCTCCGTACTCCCAAAGAGGCTGGTCCACAAGGGGGGGGCATTCTTTTCCCGGGCGAGATAGGAGGGCTTGTACCCACAGGCAGACAGGAGAAGGAGGAGAACCAGAAAGAGTGCTGCTTTTGGCCGCATCATTGTCCTTATCCTCCGGGACCTCAAATCGGTTTGACTATAGTCGAGTGCCTCCCCACCTGTCAAACGCATTCAGAGGGTACCCACCTGTCTGCGTGCGGACCTGCCTGCGCCGCGGCCGGCGCGGCAGGCAGGCACGCACAGGCAGGCGCAGGGGTCTCCTACATAAAAGAACCTTTCTTCCTTGACTTGGGGTTTTCCGGCCGATATGTTTAGCGAGCCATGTCCTTAAATTCCAGGGTACTAGAAATCCGCAACCTGAAAACGTACTTCTTCACTCCGGAAGGCGTGGCGAAGGCGGTCGACGGGGTTTCTTTTACCCTGCACCAGGGGGAGACCCTGGGGCTCGTCGGGGAAAGCGGCTGCGGGAAGACCGTGACGGCCCTTTCCATTTTGCGCCTGATCCCTTCTCCTCCCGGCCGGATTGTGGGAGGGCAGGTTCTCCTGGAAGAGAGGGACCTGATTCCCATGGCAGAGGCGGAGCTGCGGCGCATCCGGGGAAACCAGATTTCCATGATCTTCCAGGAACCCATGACTTCCTTGAACCCCGTGTTTACCATCGGGAACCAGATCGCCGAAGTTCTCACCCTTCATCAAGGGCTAAACCACCGGGACGCTACCGCAAGAGCGGTTGAACTCCTGGACCGCGTGGGTATCCCTTCTCCCGAGCGGAGGGTCAAGGAATACCCCCACCAGTTAAGCGGGGGAATGCGGCAAAGAGCGATGATTGCCATGGCTCTAGCTTGCAACCCCCGGGTTCTCATCGCCGATGAACCAACGACGGCTCTGGATGTGACCATTCAAGCGCAGATCCTCGATCTGATGGGGAGGCTTAAGGAGGAGTTTCAGACCGCGATCCTTCTCATCACCCATGATCTCGGCATCGTAGCGGAAACCGCAAAACGTGTGGTTGTGATGTACGCGGGTAAAGTAGTCGAAGAAGCATCCGTGCAAGAAATCTTCGAAAATCCCAAGCACCCCTACACTCAGGGATTGCTCAAGTCGATTCCCAGGATCGACCACCATCTGGGATCCCAGAGGGAGCGACTACGGGAAATTCCAGGCACCGTTCCCAATCTTCTGCGTCTCCCGGGGGGGTGCCCGTTCCACCCTCGCTGCCCCGTGGCCATTGAGCGCTGCTCCCGGGAAGAGCCCCTTCTCGAGCCGAAGGGAGAGGATCACCTGGCCAGTTGCTGGGTGGCTCGCTGAGATAAGGTCATTGTCTGCGATGGCACAGGAACTTCTAGAAGTAATAGAACTGGTCAAGTACTTTCCGGTCAAAGGGGGTCTGTTCTCCCGCACCGTGGCGAACGTGCACGCAGTCGACGGGATCAGCTTCACGCTGAGGGAGGGAGAAGCCCTGGGCCTGGTAGGGGAAAGCGGCTGCGGGAAGACCACCCTGGGCCGCACGATCTTGAGACTTCTGGAACCCACCTCGGGGGAAGCCCGCTTTCAGGGTAAGAACGTCTATTCCTTAGAGAAGGAGAAAATGAGGGCTCTCCGGCGGGAGATGCAGATTATTTTTCAGGATCCTTACTCCTCTCTCAATCCGAGGCTCACCGTGGGAAGCATCGTGGGGGAACCTCTGGAGATCCACGGGATCGCCAAGGGGAGGAAGAAAGAGGAGATGGTGGCTACCCTTCTCGAGCGCGTGGGTCTGGAAGCCGATTACATGAAGCGCTACCCCCATGAATTTAGCGGAGGCCAGCGCCAGCGCATCGGCATTGCCCGGGCTCTGGCCCTGCGGCCGAAATTCATCGTCGGGGACGAACCGGTATCCGCCTTGGACGTTTCCATCCAGGCCCAGGTGCTCAACCTCCTGAAGGACCTGCAGGAGGAATTTCATCTCTCTTACCTGATCATTGCCCACGATCTCAGCATGGTGGCTTACCTCTGCAATCGGGTCGCCGTCATGTACATGGGCCGCATCGTGGAGATCGCGGACTATAAAGAGATCTTCACGAATCCGCTGCACCCGTACACGGAGGCGCTCCTCTCCGCCATTCCGGTCCCCACGCCGGGCAAGAAACGAGACCGCATCATCCTCCAGGGCGACGTTCCCAGCCCCCTGGCCCCCCCGAAGGGATGCCGATTTCAGAGCCGCTGTCCCTACAAAATCAAAGAATGCGAAGCCACCGATCCACCCCTAAAGGAAGTTGCAGGGGGGCACCAAGTCGCCTGTCTCCTGAGGTGGAAGTAATTGATCGGGAAGCCGCCGGGTATCCTCCTGGGGGACGCCGCGGGAGGACACCCGAAGACCCCTATCCCTCGATGGGACGATTAGCCCCAATCCGAAATTCCCCATCGGGGTCATTCGCCTTTGGCCCGCAGGGCCTGTCGCCGGGGCGCCTCCTCGAACCGCGCTACGTCACCCTGACGAGGGTCCCACTTTCGCGCGGCTCTGCGGGGGCATCCCCGACGCCACCCGCGGGCCAACGGCGCGAATCAACCAAGTTGGTTCTCTTGGGATCAGCGTTAGTTAAGCTGGTAGGATATGAGCTGCCGGTATGTTTTTAGCACCTTTTCCGGGTACTCGGGACTTCCTAGGCTTCCGTTGTAGGCTGCCAGGGCCACATCCAGGGCTTTGTAGCGTTGGAGGTAGTGCTTCAAGATAGAAATTCCCATCCACACATTGGTCTCGGGCTCGAAGATCGCCCGGGGGTCTGCCCCTAACTCGGTGGTCCAAAAAGGCATCACCTGCATCAACCCCTTGGCCCCGCGGGGAGAAACAGCCTGAGGGTAGCCGGCGCTCTCCACTTTAATGACTGCGACGACAAGCTCCCAGGGGATATTGCTGGCCCGTGCATAGCGGACCACGGAACCTGCCACCTGGTCTGCCAATTCCGCATCCATCCCCAGCTCTTTCTGCAGCACCCGGGAAGAAATCCTGGCCTCACCGCGGTTTAGAAGTTCGTCGAGCGGGATCCCCCTCTCCGGGTACATTCCCGTCGCGGCGGGGAAGTAGAAGATGCTAAGGACCAGGAGCGCGATCACACTCCCCAAAAGTCCCAAATTGCACTTTTTCACCCAGTTCAAGAGGTTTTGTACCCATTTACTGGTTTTCATGGTCAGCTCCTCCATTTGCCAAAAAGCCGGGCTGCCGATCCATTTGCTTCGGCAGCCCGGCTTTCGGTCCCTTGAATTTAGGGAGGACGACCCGTGGCTTTGCGCCCCCCAATTTCTTGGGGTTTGCCTTTTCGGTCTTTAGGAGCCAGCCCAAGACCGCCTTCTTGATCACCGTCCCTGGCAATTCAGAGAAGTTTTCCATCTCAAAACATTATGATTTTTCTACGCTTATGTACTTTTTTTCTCCTTGGCCTTAAGGCCCAGCCCCATGAACAACAGTTCTCGGGTGATCTGCTGCTACGGGGTTTTTGAGGTTCCTTCCCCCCGGGTACCCTCCGGGCGTGCGAAAGGAACGATCTCTGAAAGAATGAGCGGGCTGCTGCCTGGCCTTTTCACTCCCTCATTCGATTCTGGCCAGGTGACGCCATTGTGACCCAAGGGAGGGGGAAAAGTCAACCTCTTTCCACGCAAAAAAGCCGGATTTATTTATGATCCTATTGATTTATTGTGAGTTGTGAAATTAGCGGGGCGGCTTCTGGGGGTGGAGATAGCAGGGCCATAAAGACTTCGTTCGAAAACAGGATCCCCTTCCGGGTCAGTTTTAAACAGTTGCCTTCCAGAGAGACGAGACCTTTTTCGACAAGTTCCCGGAAGGAGCTCCGGTAGGCTTCGCCAACGGGAATCCAATATCGGTTGGAAAGCTCTTCCAAATCAATCCCTTCGAGGAGGCGGAGCCCCATCATGAAGGATTCCCCCAGGGCCGTGGCCCCCGTGGATCTTTCCCGGCTCGACACAGCGGATCCTTTTTCCCTCACGGCCGCCACGTAACGACGCGGTAGGTGAAAATTGCAGAACCGCTCCCCGCCCAAGAAAGAGTGGGCTCCTGCCCCCAGCCCCAGATACTCCTGGTTGCGCCAGTAAGTCTGATTGTGGAGCGACCGTCGCCCCGGCAGTGCGAAGTTCGAGATCTCATAATGCTCAAAGCCAGCGGCAGGCAGGAAGTCCATGGTCTCCTCCAGCATGGCGACCCCGTCTTCCTCGGGCGGAAGGAGGAGTCCCCCCTGGCGCCAAAGCCGGTAAAAGTCGGTCCCGGGCTCCAGCGTCAGGTGGTAGCAGGAAATGTGGTCCGGGCCCAGGGCTTTTGCTGCGCTCAGGGTCCATCGCCATTGTTCCAGGGTCTGGCCGGGCACGGCAAACATGAGGTCGATCGAAAGGTTGGAAAATCCTGCCCGGCGTCCGGACCGGACCGCCTCCACTCCTTCTGCCACTGTGTGAATTCGTTCCAAGGTCCTCAGCAGTGGATCCGACAGGGCCTGAATTCCCAGGCTGAGCCGGTTGAACCCCCCGGAACGGAGGATCTTGAGCTTCTCCAGTGTGAGGGTTCCTGGGTTGGCTTCGAGGGTGACTTCCAGACCCTCGGCCAGGGAAAAGGAGCGCGCGCAGTCTTCCAGGATCGAGAGGAGAGCCCCGGTGGGGAGGAGGGAAGGGGTCCCCCCGCCGAAGTAGAGGGTCTCGATGGACCTACCCCGGACTCGAGGGTCGGACTGCCAGTGGTGAAGCTCCCTCCTCAGCGCCGAAACGTACTCCTCCATCTGGGACTCAGGGGCACCCGCGTAGGAGTTGAAGTCGCAGTACCCGCACTTGTGGACGCAGTAAGGGATGTGGATGTAGAGACCGAGACCAGCAGCTTCCGGAATGAAGGGACGGGTTTCAGGCACTAGTGCCGTTCCAACTTTTTGTACCAACTTACTCACCTCACACGGTCGGAATCTTTTACTGCAATGTACGCGGCCCAAATTCGGTATGTGAGTTGGAACGCTACTAGCGCCCCCCCCAGCTCACTTTGCCCAAAAACCGCTTGGGCCACATGAGAACGATGGGGCTAGCAATGAACACCGTGGAATAGACTCCGGAGAGTGTCCCCACCAGGAGTGCAAAAGAGAAGTCGTGAATCACCTGTCCGCCGAAAAGGAACAGACCCAACAGGACCATAATCACGGTGGAGCTCGTGATAATCGTCCGCCCTAAGGTCTCGTTGACGCTCAAGTTCACGATCTCAAGGAGGTCCGTCTTGCGTGTCTTCTTTAAATTCTCCCGAATTCGATCAAAGATCACAATCGTGTCGTTAATTGAAAATCCTGCAATTGTCAGCAGAGCTGCAATCACGTTCAGGTCGATCTCCTTGTTGGTCAGAGAAAAAATTCCAATGGTGATCATGATGTCGTGGATGAGGGCAATGATCCCCCCAAAGGCGAAGGTGTAATGAAACCGGATAGAGACATAAACCAGGATTCCAAGCAGCCCATACCCCAGGGCCATGATCGCCTTCTCTGTTAAATCCTTACCCACCTTGGGGCCCACGGTCTCCTCCCGGCGGATCTGGAAGCTCCCCGGTGCGAATTCTTTGTTCAAGGCTTCACGAACCCTGGGGGTGACCTCTTCTAGACGGGTCGTGGCCAGCCCAGCTCGCACCAGAAATTCACGAGTGGCGCCCAGTTTCTGAATATCGCTGTCTCCCATTTGGGCCCCGGCCATGGCGCGGCGCATCCGTTCCACGGAGACATCCTGGTTGAACTGGATCTGGAAAAGGGTCCCTCCGGAGAAGTCCACCCCGTAGCGAGGCCCCCCTTTGGCCACCAAAGAAATGAGCCCGGCCAGCAGAAGGAGAGTTGAGACTGCCATGGCCTGATTCTTCAAGCGCATGAAATCGATTCGAATTCCCGGCTTGATGATCTCCATTGTGTTTTCCTGCCCCCTTAGATGCTGAGCTGGACCACTTTGCGCCTGGCCAGATAAGAATCGAACATCACCTTACCGACGAAGACGGCGGTGAAAACATTGGCAGTGAGGCCGGCCGTCAGGGTAACCGCAAACCCCTTGACCGGGCCGCTCCCAAACTGAAATAAGAAGATAGCGGCAATTAGCGTGGTCACATTGGAATCTACGATGGTCAGGAAAGCCCGGTGGAAGCCGGCATCGACGGCCGTACGAATCGTCTTGCCCCCCCGGAGTTCCTCGCGGATGCGCTCGAAGATGAGCACGTTGGCATCGACGGCCATGCCAATCGTCAAGGCGATGCCGGCAATGCCCGGCAAGGTCAAGGTGGCCCGGAAGTATCCCATCACTCCCAGGAGAATCAGGATGTTAAAGAAGAGAGCCAGGTTCGCCACCAGCCCGCCAAACCGGTAGTAAAGGATCATAAAGAGAAGGACGGCCAGGCCTCCAAAAAAGGAGGCGAGGACCCCTTGCCGGATGGAATCGGCTCCCAGAGAAGGGCCCACGGTCCGGTTTTCAAGCACCTTGACGGGTGCCGGCAAGGCTCCTGATCGCAGCACAATGGCCAGGTCGTGGGCGGTTTCCGGGGTAAAGTTCCCCGTGATCTGGGCCTGCCCTCCGGAAATCTTTTCCTGGATCACGGGGGCCGAGTAGACATTGCCGTCCAGGATAATGGCCAGCCTCTTCTTGACGTTTTCCTCGGTGATCTGGCTGAAGATCCTTCCCCCCGTACGATCAAAGGAGAGGGAAACGTAAGGCTCGTTGAACCTCTGATCAATGCGGACTTCGGCGTTGGTGATGTACTCCCCGGTCATCTTCACCTTCTTTTGCACAAGGTACGGCACGCGGCGGATTTCCTGCCCAGTTACCTTGTCCAGCACCTTTTCGTAGAGGATCTCTGAATCCGGCGGGATTTCCCCGGCCAGGGCCTTGCTGACGCTGTTCTCCTCATCCAGGAGTCGAAACTCCAGGACGGCTGTCTTGCCGATGAGGTTGATGGCCCTCTCGGGATCCTGCAGCCCGGGGAGCTGTACGACAATTTCCTGATCCCCCTGGCGCTGCACGGTGGGCTCCGCTACGCCGAACTGATCGATCCGGTTGCGGATTGTCTCCAGACCCTGATCGACCGCGTTTGCTTTAATCCGTTTAGCCTGGTCCGGGGGAAGACCAAGGACCACGCGGCCCGGCGTGCTCCCTTCCATACCCTGGAGTTGGGGGTAGTTGAGCAGCATCTTGTCCAGCTCCGAGCGGGCCGAGGCGTCTGGAATTGTAATTGCCAGGCGGTCGCTTCCCTGCCGTTCGACTCGCGCCCCGCTGACACCGGCACGCTCGAGGCCCCTGCCAATCTCGGTTCCATAGCGCTCCAGCGTGTTTTCCACCGCTTTGTCGCTCTCCACTTCCATGAGCAGGTGGCTCCCCCCTTTTAGATCCAGCCCCAGCTTGATTCTCTCGGAGAGCGGCAAGGTCCACCACAGGCTCGCCCCCAAAACGACCACGATGAGTGCGATCTTCCACCATCCTATCCTGAGCATAGATTCTCCTTAAAACATGCGCACGCCGCGCATCCGGTTAATGGCTGCGGCTACTTCCAAGAGCCTTGGCTCGGCCAGATCCCCCGCGGGAAACGGGGAGATCACATCGAGACCTTTTTCTTCGATTTCTCTTTGGGTCAGTTCCAGGGCCTCGCGCAGGCTGCGGCCCCGGTTCCAGTGGTGTCGGGCGGCATACACGATGATCCTGCCGATGGCCCGGGTTTGACCCGGGCTGACGAGCTGTTCCAGAGCATTTAGATCCACAGACTCACGACCGAACTGAAGAGTACGCGTTCCCTTGGCTTCCACGACGGTTTCCCGGCGGCCCTTGCCTGGAGAGAGGCTGGCGGGATCCGGATGGCGATTTGGGGCCGTCCCGAAGGAGTCTCCTCCTTCGCGCCGGCGCGGGAGCGCCCCGGTGCGAGCGATCTCTCGGGCCCGGGAAGTCACGTCCCGGGGGACAAACTCGTCCATCATGATCACGGTGTCGACCACTTCAAAGTAATCTCCGGATCCCCCCATCACCAGCACGGTGGAGATTCCATGATCCTGGTAGAGGAGCCGGACTTTATCCAGGAACGGGGTGATGGGCTCTTTTTCCTTGGCCACCAGTTGCTGCATCCGATGATCCCGGATCATGAAGTTGGTGGCGGAGGTGTCTTCGTCCATGAGCAGGACCTCCGCCCCGGCCTCGATCCCTTCCATGATGCCGGCTGCTTGGGAGGTGCTGCCGCTGGCGTTTTCCGTGGAGAAGCAGCGGGTGTCCTTCCCCTGGGGCAGAGGTCCGATGAACGGTCTTATGTCCACTTGGCAGACGCTGCGTCCTTCCTCGGCTCGCACTTTTAAAGCATCGGGGCGGGAAACCACGTACTCCCGGCCGTCTCCGGGGATGTGGTTATAGACTCCCCGTTCGATGGCCCGCAGCAGCGTTGACTTGCCGTGAAATCCACCGCCCACGATGAGGGTGACGCCCTCGGGAATTCCAAGACCACGGATGGCTCCCCGGTTGGGGCACTGGAGTTCCACCTCCAGACTCGGGGGGGCTTGCAGGGGGACCGCTTCTGCCGTGTGGAGGGGGCGGTCATCCACTCCGCTGGCGCGTGGCAAAATCGAACTGTTGGCTAGAAACGTAACCAGTTTTTTCCCCTTCAACGAAGAGCGCAGGGCATCCTGGTCTTCGACGGTCTCCACGTGGCGGCGCACGGCCTCCGCATCCAGGTTGGCGAAAAACAGGGAACCCGACGCGAGGGCAGGGATCTCCTGGAAGAACATTACCTGCGCTTCCTGAGCCAGAATTGTGCGTCCGGCTGCCGGCAACCCGATTCCGAAGCGTGCTTCCACACGGGCATCGTCCAGGATCACCGCATTTCGGTTCAGTACTTCTTGCCCGCAGCGATCGATGAAGGTCTGCCCGCTGTGGCCCGTGCCGCGGCGGCCGCGGACATGGCGGCGGATTTGCTCTGCGAAGACCCGGACCAGGTAGTCGCACAGCGCCAGGCGCCGGATCCGGGTGCTGAAGAGCGCTGGTGGGAAGCCAGCTTTCGCCTGAGAAACCGAAACCCGCAGCCGGGACGGGGAAGCAAAAGGATCGCCCTGGACGTGGTCGATGCTGAGGGCGAAATCCTCCCCCTGATAAGTTCCCTCCAGATCTTTATAAGCTTTGTATCCCCGGCGATCGATGCAGTTCAGGAGCGCGCGTAGATCTTGCCAATCCCTCATGAGTGGCGGGCTTCAATCCTTGTCATCCCCGTTATCATCGGAGAGAGCTTGGCTGCCGAAGGAACTGGAGATGGCGCTGCGGGCCACCCGGATTTTCACCTGGTCGGCTATTTGAAGTAAGACCACGTCCCCGCGCAGCTTGGCAATCGTCCCGTAGATCCCTCCGCTGGTGATTACCTGATCTCCCTTCTTGAGGTTGCTGAGAAGCTCCTTGTGTTTCTTTTGCGACTTCTGCTGTGGGCGTATAAGAAGGAAGTAGAATATGACGAAGATCGCGATGGGGAGCATGAGGCTTCCCAAAACACCGCCTCCACCTCCGCCCGCACCTCCACCCGGTGGTGCTCCTAGAGCCCAAGCAATGCCAACCAACATCCAGTCACCTCCTTCCCATTTCCGAGATCTCCGTTAGGCCCGCTTCCCCTTCCTGTCCCCAAAAACTCGTCCCGGACTCCCCGGAATCTGAAATTTCCCATAGGAAGCGAGGCTCTAAGGTAACGAATTCGAGGGTCCTTTGTCAATAGAGCGTCCTTTCAGGCCCACGCTGCCGCTTGGACGGCCAGTTCCGCTAACCCTCCCGCGACAATTTTCTCCCGAATCTTGCGCATGAACTCCTAACCCTCCCGCGACAATTTTCTCCCGAATCTTGCGCATGAACTCCATGAAGAAGTGGACGTTGTGAAGGGTGAGCAAGCGCTGGGCCAAAATCTCTTTGGCCAAGAGCAGGTGCCGCAGGTAGGCCCGGGAGTAACCGGAGCAGGTCGCGCAGGTGCACCGGGGATCCAGCGGCCTTCCGTCCGCCCGGTACTGTTGGTTGCGGATGTTGATCTTGCCGGCACTGGTGAACAGGCCGCCGTTGCGGGCATTGCGGGTGGGTAGAACGCAGTCGAAGAGATCGACTCCCCGGCATTCACGATCTCCCGGGCGCAGCGCTCCCGCAGGTCCTGCCAGGTCCCTCCCTGCACGATTCCGAAGAGGACCTGCCGGGACTCGGACTGGTGGGCCTGCTGGCAGCGCGCGGCCCAGCGTACAGTCCTTTCCATGGCCAGCCGTTGCTCTGCGCGCGAATTCGTATAGGCAGGGCATTCATCCAGGGCCATGATGATGTCAGGCCCCAGGGCTTGCTGGATGGAAATAGCCTTCTCCGGGGTCAGGTCATGGCGGGAACCGTCCAGGTGGGACTGAAAGGAAACTCCCTCCTCAGAGAGAGTCCGCAGGGGGGCCAGGCTGAAAACCTGATAGCCACCGCTGTCCGTGAGGATGGGGCCGGGCCAGTTCATGAAGGGGTGCAGGCCGCCCAGGGTCTCGATGACCTGATGTCCCGGCCTCAGGTAGAGGTGGTAAGTGTTGGCCAGGATCACTTGCACGCCGCATTCGCGCAGTTCCGCAGGGGTCAATCCCTTGACCGTTCCCTGGGTGCCCACGGGCATGAAAGCAGGAGTCTCTATGACTCCGTGGGGAGTTGTCAGGCGCCCCAGACGCCCCCGGCTGTGAGGATCACAGGCGATAATCTCAAAGGAAAACATAAACCACGCTGAGGGTGAGGACTATCGGCTTGGCACCGGAACGCGGGTCAATAGGTACTTGAGATCTTCGTCGTCGAAGGCGAATCCCCCGCCCAGGAAGAAGGTGCGCAAGCGGCGGTTGAGGATCTGATCCACCCCGGCGTTGACGAAGAAGGGTTTGTAGAGGTCGTACCGGCTGGTAAGCTTCAGGTTCGGCTCCCGGTCCCGGGTTCGATCCGGATTAAACTCAAATCCCTCCAGGGATAGGGTCAGGCGATCTTTGAGGAAGAGCTGATCGACGCCCGCGCCGAACGTGGATTCGATCAAACCGCCACGCACCACGGTATTGTAAAAGCGCTTGGCATACTCGGCACTAAACTTTATTTTCCGCGAGGTCCGCTCTTCCGATGAAAGGGTTTCTATCCCATTGTTAATCGCCCTAGTCTGGACGGTACTGGTCTTCCCCCGGGGGTCATCCACGATCTCCAGGAGGTAGTATTTATCCTCGCGGGGCTGGATTTTGAGCGAGAAGTACCCCTTGGTCTGCGTATGGCGGGCCTGGTACTCCCCCCTTAGACCCACGGTGAATTTGAAGGCGTCCGTCGCCGTGACCAGCTTGTTGACGCCGGTCAGGGTCTCGTTGAGGTTCTTGTAGGTTGTGTCTTCGGTGACCAGCTTGCCGATGGTCCCCTCGCCGCGCTCGATCTTGCCCGTGATCGTGTTCAAGGACTCCAGGGTCTTCTCCAGCTTCTCGGTGGAAGCGCGCAGGTTCTCCATGCTCTGCTTCAAGTTTTCCCGGTTCTCGGTCACCACGCCCTGTAAGTTTGTGGACAAGTTATCGAGGCTCTTGACCAGACCAGGGGTGTCCTGTTTAAGCGTGGCCGAGAACTGCTCCAAGTTGCGCAAAGTGTTTCCCAGGGGACCTTCGTTTTCCCGGACGAGAGTTTTCAGGCTTTGCGTGAGTACTTCCGTATTGTTCATGATGGCGTTGAACCGGTCCTTGTTCAGGGCCACCGCCTCGTTTAAGTTGTTTACGAGGGCGGTTAAGTTTTGCCGGTTGGAGATCACCAACTGGTTCAAGTTCGCCGCTAGAGCGTCCACGTTGGCCAGGATTCGCTTGAGGCTCTCCTCTCCCTCGCGGCTGCCAAAGACAGTCTTTAAGGAAGAAGTGAGCTCTTTCACATCCTCGGTTACACCGGTGAGGCGGGTGACCAATTCGTCAAAATCCGCAGCGCGCCTGGTTTCCTGGATCGATTCCCCGGGCTTGAGATACTGAGCTTTCTGAACGGGCTCCGTAATCTCGATATACTTCTCGCCGAGAAGACCCTGGGTGCGGACGGTGACTGCAGCGTTCTTTTTAATCTGGTACTTGGGGTCAATCCGCATGGTCACCTGGGCCTTGCCGTTGACCAGGTCGATTTTCTCGACTTCCCCCACCCGAACGCCGGCCACCTTGACGGGTGCCTTTACATCCAGGCCGGCGACCGTGTCGAGGACGGCGCTGATCAGGTATCCCGGCTTTTTCCCGATGCGGATTTCCCCCAGGCGGACGGTCATGTAGGTGAGTAGAATGATTCCCGCCAGAACAAAGAGCCCGACTTTCGCTTCCGGTGACAATCCCTTACGAGCCATGATTCCCCCACCTTTCAGTGAACGGTGATGGGTCCCTCCGCCCGCCCCTGGATAAATTGCTGCACAACCGGATTTTCAGAGGTCTGGATCTGAGAGGGGGTGCCAATCTCGATGATTTTCCCCTGGTGAAGCATGGCAATCCGTGTGCCGATTTTATAAGACCCTTCGATGTCGTGGCTGATGACGACCGAGGTGACATGGAGGTGTTTGCGGGTGTCAATGATCAGCCGATTAATGGCGTCACACAGGATCGGGTCGAGCCCAGTCGTCGGTTCATCGTAGAGAAGAATCTCCGGGTTTAGGGCAATGGCCCGGGCGAGACCTACCCGTTTGCGCATTCCCCCGGAGAGTTCATCGGGCATTTTCCCCTCCACCCCTTCCAGACCCACCAGCCTCAGCTTTTGCCGCACGATCTCCTCAATCTCCCTTGCCGACAGTTTCGTGTGTTCCTGCAAGGGGAAGGCCACATTTTCTCCCACCGTCATAGAATCAAAAAGGGCCGAGTACTGAAAGAGCATCCCGAACTTCTTGCGCACCTCGTTCATTTCCCGGTCGTCCAGTCGGGTGATCTCTTGCCCGTCGACAAAGATTTCTCCGTCGTCGGGCTTCAGGAGGCCGATCAGGTGCTTGAGAAAGACGGTCTTCCCCTCCCCGCTACGGCCGATGACCACCAGGGTTTCCCCTTCCTCAATGCTGAGATCAATGCCCCGCAAGACCTCTTGCCCGTTAAATGACTTGCAAAGATTTAAAACTTCAATCTTGGCCATTGGGTCGCGCCTCAGAATAACACAGGTTTCAAGAAAAGAACAACAACCAGCATTTTCCTCCCGTAGAGCTAAAACATCAGAGCGGTCAGGAAGTAGTCGGAAATAATGATGAGAATTGCAGACAGGACAACCGCTCCCGTAGTTGCCCGGCCCACCCCTTCCGCTCCACCCTCCGTGTTGAAACCCTTGTAGCATCCGATCAGGGCCAGAATTAGACCAAAGAATGCGGACTTGATCAGGCCATTGACCAGGTCGCTCATCTCCACATACGTGGTCGTGTTTTGCATGTAAGTCACGGAATTAATTCCCAGCAAGATCACGCCCACGAAATAGCCGCCCACCACGCCGATAAAGTCGCTGATCACTGTGAGAATGGGAAGCATGAGAACTCCGGCCACCAGACGGGGGACGATCAGGTACCTCACCGGATTGGTGGCCAGAGCGTAGAGGGCATCGATCTGTTCGGTGACTCGCATGGTTCCCAGCTCGGCGGCCATGGCGGAGCCCGCCCGGGCCGTCACCATGATACCGGTTAACACGGGCCCCAGCTCCCGGGTCATGGACAGTCCCACGATAGCCCCCACCATGTTCTCGGCGTTGAACTTCTTAAAGCCGATGTAGCTTTGCAGGGCCAAAACCATCCCCGTAAAAGCTCCGGTCAGAAGAACCACCAGGACCGATTTGACCCCCACAAACTCCATCTGCTTGAAGATCTGGCGCCAGCGCACCGGGGGGACGGCGAGCCACTGGATCGCCTGGACCAGCAGGAGGAGGATCTTCCCCATCTGCACGATCAGATCTTCCACGCCGCCCCCGATAAATTCCAGGAATCGAACCATTTTATTTCCCCCGCGCTCCTGTGGAAGCCCGGCGGCGCCCGGACCTCGCCCCTCCGGGTTCCGCCAGCGCCGTTCCCCGGCAGTACACCCGGGGAACCCTCTTGGACACCCAACAGTAAATTTCATAGGGAATCGTCTTTAGCGCCAAGGCCCAATCCTCAGCGGAAATTTCCTGGTCCCCTTGTCGACCCAGGAGAACCACCTCGTCCTCCACCTGGACTCCGGGAATGTCCGTTACATCCACCATGATCAGGTCCATGCAGACCCGGCCGATCAAGGGTGCCTTCTGGCCCCGCACGAGCACACTCCAGCAATTGGACAGGAGTCGGTTCAATCCATCCGCATAGCCCACGGGAAGGGTGGCGATCCGGCTCGGGCGCTCCGTGCGGAAGGTGCGCCCGTAGCTGATGAAGGAACCGGCTGGCATCTCCTGAACCTGCAAGACCCGCGTCTTCCAGGTCATGACGGGACGCAGGGAGACCCGCCGCACCATTTGAGGGGAAGGATAGGAACCGTAGAGCATGATGCCGGGCCGGACCATCTCAAAGTAGGCCTGGAAGCCGTCCAGGAGAATGGCACTGTTGGCGGCATGCCGTCGGGGAACCGCAATTCCACGTTCGCGAATCTCATCGGCCGCCTTTCGAAAAACCTCCACCTGGTGCTCCGTGTAGCTCTTGTCGGGGTCGTCGGCGCTGGCGAAGTGGGTCAAAATTCCGGCAATTTCAACCCCGGCCTCCCGCGCCATTTCCAGCGCGGCAGGTCCGACCTGGTCGGGCAAAAGACCCAGACGCCCCATGCCCGTGTCGACTTTGATGTGAATGGGCGACCGCTTCCCCTTGGCCCGGGCCGCCAGGCCCAGGGCTCGGACCACGGGAAGAGACCAGACAACCGCCTCCAGGTCTCCAGCCACGACCTGTGGAGCCTGCTCGGGAAAGATGCCTCCCAGCACAAGGATAGGCGCCTGGATCCCCCCCTCCCGGAGTTCGAGGCCTTCCTCGACCCGGGCCACTCCGAGGCCGAAGGCCCCCTGCCGAATGAGCTCCCGGCCCACGGCGACAGCCCCGTGCCCGTAGGCATCCGCCTTCACCACGGCCAGGATGTCCACCTGCTTTCCAACCTGGGCACGTACGGCGGCCAGATTGTGGGCCAGAGCGTCGAGGTCGATAATGGCCTGGCTTGCTCCTGCTTTAGTCATCGTAGCCTTTGGCGAGGTTTTCAAACCTGGTGTACTCTTTGAGGAAGACCAGATCGAAACTCCCGGTGGGCCCGTTGCGCTGTTTGCCGATGATCACCTCGGCAGTCCCCGGCTTTTCTTCCGTGTATACCTCTTCCCTGTAGAGGAACATAACCACATCCGCATCCTGCTCGATGGCGCCCGATTCTCGCAGATCCGAGAGCATGGGCCGCTTGTCGGTGCGGCTCTCCACGTTGCGGCTGAGCTGGCTGAGCGCCACCACCGGGCAGCGCAGCTCGCGGGCCAGGGCCTTGAGCGAGCGGGAGATCATGGAGATCTCCTGGGTGCGGTTCTCGATCTCCCGCCCGCGGGCCTTGGCCCGGATATTCAAGACCGAAAGGGCCGGGGAATCATCGATGAAAATTGGGGCCTCGTAGAGGGCCGCCGCGGCCCGGGCCAGGGCAGTGTGTTCTTCTTTGCGCAGGAAACCGGTCCGTACGCTCGTGGAGTTGACCCGCGCATCGGAGCACAGCAGGCGGATGCCCAGTTGCTCCTTGCTCATCTCCAGGCTGAAAACGGCCACCGGGAGCTTGGCTTCCACGGCCACGTAGCGGGCGATGTTCAGGGAGAAGCTGGTCTTCCCCATGCTGGGACGGCCCGCGATGACGATTAGATCGGAGGGTTGAAACCCCGCAGTCCTTTCGTCGAGATCTTTAAAACCGGTAGGGACTCCGGTGACGAGTTCTTTGCGATCGTAGAGGCTCTCGATGTGCCGCAGGCTCTCCTTGACCACTTGATCGAGGCTTACGAAGGCGGGCTGGATCCGCCGTTCGGAAATCTCGAAGATAGCCCGCTCCGCTCGGTCCAGCAGGACGTCCACGTCCTCACTCTCTTCGTAGCTTTGAGTAACGATCTCGGTGGCGGACTGGATGAGGCTGCGCACAACATATTTCTCCCGCACAATCATACTGTGAAACCGAACGTTGGCTGCCGTAGGAATCATGTCCGTGAGGCTGGCCAGGTAAGCCACCCCACCCACAACCTCGAGTTCCCCCCGGGCTCGCAGGCGTTCTTGCAGGGTCAACAGGTCGATGGGCTCACCCCGCTCGAAGAGATCGAGCATGGCCTGGAAGATCTTGCGGTGTGCCCCGCTGTAAAATTGGTCTTCCTGCAGAATGTCCAGCACTCGGGACAGCGCTTCATTTTCTCTGAGAATGGCGCCCAACACGCATTGCTCAGCTTCCAGATTCTGAGGCGGAAGTCTGTGAATCGCCGTCTCCAAGGGAGGTCACTCCTCTGGGGCCACCTTCACCATGATCTTGGCCGTCAACTGGGGGTGCAGCTTGATGAGGACCTCGTGCTCCCCCAGCGTCTTGATGGGGCCCTCCATCTCGATTTTCTTGCGGTCGACCTCGACCCCCTTCTCCCGGTAGAAGTCCGCAATGTCCTGAGCAGTGACCGAGCCAAAGAGCTTGTCTTCCTCTCCGACCTTGCGGGCAATCACACAGGAGATGGACTGCAGGCGCGTGGCCACCTCATCCGCCTGTTTTTTGGCCTTCCGAAGGCGATCCTGAATGACCCGGCGCTGGGCCTCCAGCCGCTTGACCTCCCTGGGAGTTGCCTGCACCGCCTTTCCCTGGGGAATGAGAAAATTCCGGCCGAAGCCGTCGGCCACCTCCACGACCTCGCCGGCCTCCCCCACATTGACGACACTTTCCTGCAAGATGACTTTCATCGTTTGACTCTCCTTGAAATTAGCCCCGATCCGAAATGATAACCATGGCAGCCAATCCGCGATTCTACTCCCCGCTGCAATTCGTTGGACGGGGCTGACTCCCGATCTTTTTTCGGATCGGGGTTAGCGCCTGAGCTTCCGAGGATCCATCCAGATGTCGAAGATCCCCAGGATGGCCAGCAGGACCACACCCCAGGGGGTGCCCAGGAGGAAGAAATAGCAAATCACGCGCAGGATCCGGGGGGAGCCCCAACGGTCGAACAGGGAACTCAGGATCCCGAGCCCCTGCAGCAAGTAGATTAACAGAAAGATGATCAGGCCGTTGAGCCCGGCAATCCGCACGGGATCCACGGGGACCAGCAGAGCAAAGCCGCTGGCGATCAGCCCCCACACCACAAAGTCGGGCGCGTGCCAGGACTTGAGGGAGTGGGAGAGTAAGGTTTGCCCTCCGTCCGGGTACCCGACTTTCGGGTGTAGCCACAAGAACCGTAAGAGGCCGTAGTTCAGAAAGGCCACGCTGGAATACCAGATCACGCCCAGGGCCGGCAAGGCGCGCAGGAAAAAGCGAGCGGCCTCTGCCGCCTGCTCCCGGACCCCTTCCACCTGTTCCGGCGTCATGCCCATGCGCTGGTAGAGTTCCAGGCTCATCTGAACCACGGCGTCCACCTGTTCGCGCGCAAACGTGATCGGGTCGAGCCGGCTCACCCACAGGAAAACAGCCAAGGCACCGAACCCGACCAGAAACGGGAAGACAACTCCGGCCGTCAGCACGGCCGCCGGTGCTCGTTTCCGCCTCACTCCCTCCCCGATAATCAGCGCTAACATACCATATTCCATGACAAAGAGGATTGCCGAGTCGATCCCTCCCCACAAATAGGCCGCCGCGCTGGCAAAGGCAGTGGTCAGGACTCCGGCGGCCGCCCCTCGGCGCACATGAAGATAGAGGAGCGGCAGGGGAGTTAGAAGGGAGAGAAAAATGCCCAGCCCCGGCAGGAGCAGCGGGGACCGAAAGAGTAGGACGGACAGGCCCCCTGCCATGGCAAGAGATAGCGGGTGTCCGACTGGCCACTTCGCACTAGGAAAAATGCCGCTCACTGTTTTCTTCCCGAGGCCAGGGCCTGCCCTGAGCCCAGCCGAAGGGCCTGTCCTGCACCCACCGCTCTCCTTCGACGCGCTCAGGAGACAAAGTTTCCCGCTGCCAGGAAGCAGAGCCGCCTCGTTGAAATTTCCCGCCTGCGATTTTTGTGTTCGGGGCTAGTGCTCCACTGTGAACGGCATCAGCGCCATATTGCGCGCTCTCTTGATGGCCACGGTGAGCTGCCGTTGGTGCTTTGCACAGTTTCCCGAAATGCGCCGGGGAATGATCTTCCCGCGCTCGGTGATCAGACTGCGGAGCCGCTTGATGTCCTTGTAGTCGATGTATTCCACTTTGTCGGCGCAAAACCGGCAGATTTTGCGGCGTATGAATCGTTTTTTCTTCTTCTTGCTCTTGCTTACTTGAACCATGATTCCTCCGTCAAAAGCGCTCAGTGCTTAGAGCTTGGCTCTCAGCTCTTAGTTCTCAGCTCTCAGCCCTCAGCTAAAACGGGATATCGTCGTCTCCCCCCGCCTCGGCGGCGCTGGGCGGGGACCCGGCTTCCGGGTGATCGCCGGGGCGCCCGGAGGGGAGAAACTGCACGTTCATGGCGACGACCTCATGCTTGCTGCGCTTCTGCCCGTCCTCGGTCTCCCACGAGCGCCACTGCAGACGCCCCTCGATGAAGGCCAGCCGCCCCTTGCTGAGGAACTCTCCGCAGCTCTTGGCCTGGCGGCCGTAGACCACGATGTCTACAAAACAAACCTCCTCTTTCCACTCTTCTCCCTGCTTGTAGCGGCGGTTTACGGCCAGTCCGAAGGTGGAGACCGGGGTGCCGTTGGGTGTGTAGCGCAGCTCGGGGTCGCGGGTGAGGTTTCCCAGAAGAAATATCCGATTCAGTCCAGCCATCACGAGACCTCCTCATAGCGCTCCTCGTGGCGCTCTTCTTCCATGTCCACGATGTGATCGGAGACCTTGTGGCGTTCGTCGAGCTGGACGGTCATGAAGCGCAAAATGGACTCGTTGAGCTTTAAGTTCCGGTCCAGCTCGGTGAGTAAGGCGGGTTCTCCTCGGAAGTGAAACAGCACGTAGAATCCATAGCGGTTCTTGGCGATATCGTAGGCAAGCCGTTTCTTTCCCCACTTGCGGATCCGCATGACCTCCGCCTGAAATCGAGCGCACAGGTCCTCGATCCGCTTGATCTGGGAGTCGATCTCCTCGTCGCTGAGATCCCCCTTGAACAGTACGATGGTTTCGTAGAGCCTGATCATCAAAAGCCTCCTCTCGGTTTTGCAGCCCCAATTCACGATTGGAGCAAGGAGTTAAATAGGGGGCCTATCGCCCCGGCGTCCCTACCGCGATCTCTTCCAGACGCTGAACAGCTCGGGAGATCATCTCGCTGGCCAGGTCGAGTTCCCCCGGAGAAAACGGCTCTAAAACGTATTCCGCCGGATCCTGGCCTTCCGCAGGCCGCCCAATGCCGACCCGGAGCCGCACGAATTCAGCACTTCCCACCTCTTCGATGATAGAACGTATACCCCGATGTCCCGCATCGCCCCCCCGGAGCTTCTTGCGGATCTTTCCCAGGGCCAGGTCAATGTCGTCGTGGACCACCACCAGGTCTTCCAGGGAAAGCGAGAACTCTTTCAAGAGATCACGCACGGGCTGTCCGCTGCGATTCATGAATTCCTGCGGCAAAGCCAAAATCACGTCCAATCCGTCGACCTTCCCCTTGCCCAAGAAGCAATGGCAACGCTTTTCGGTGAGAGTGACTCGGTGTCTTCGTGCCAGTTCTCGAACCACCATCATCCCAATGTTGTGACGGGTAAGCTCGTAGCGTCTCCCCGGGTTGCCCAGCCCCACGATGAGCTTCATGCTCAGTGAGTTTATTCCTTTGTCTTGCCCTTCTCTTTGTCCTTCTCTTTTTCTCTGTCCTTGCCGGCCTCAGCCGCGGGTTGGGCAGCAGCAGCCTCGGCAGCCTCGCCTTCCACCGGGACTTCTTCAGCAGGCTTGGCAACTTCTTCCACGGTCGGGGCGCTGATGGAGACCACCGCTTCGTCGGGATCGTTCAAGATCCGGATCCCTTCCTGGACCGGCAGATCCCTCACGTGCAGAGCATCCCCGATGTCCAGTTGGGAAACTTCCAGGGGAATGAATTCCGGAATCCGGCCGGGCAAGCATTCCACCTCCACCTCTCGCAAGAGGTGGCCCAGGATCCCTCCCGACATCTTGACCCCGACGGGCTCACCTACGAAGCGCAGGGGAACAGAGACAACGATCTCCTTTTCCATGGAGACTTCGTAGAGATCCACGTGCAGCATATCCCCGGAAACGGGGTGGAACTGGAGGTCCTTGACGATGACCTTGCGTTCCCGGAATTCTTCCCCTTCCAGGTTCAGTTGAAAAATGGCATTTGTCCTGCCGGCCGTGCTCAGGAGATGTTTGAGCTTTTTTA
>JACPSX010000270.1 GCA_016193065.1 Candidatus Tectimicrobiota bacterium
CAAATGTCTCATCGCAAGCGCTTCGTGAGCCGGGTACCCGTCCTGGGTGTGGGCACCCCGAGGAGCCGATGGGGATAGCAATTGTTCCTTCTTAGGCAAACTGGGGGTGGGCAAAACAAGATACCTTATAGATGGGGTCGGTTATAATTAACAAAACTCAGCCGTTCTGTCAAGGAGATCGGGAAAATCATGATGTTTTCGAAACAAGGCCGCACGGTTTGGATGCTGGTTCTTCTAAGCCTCCTCCTCTTCACTCCGTTCGCTGGAACCGCCGCAGAGCGCTCTTCCGCGCAGAGCGCTCACGGGATGGTGGCCTCCGCCCATCCCCTCGCTTCCCGGACCGGAATCGAGATCCTCAAGAAGGGCGGAAACGCCGTGGACGCGGCCGTGGCCATGGCCTTCGTCCTCGGGGTCGTGGAGCCCCACAGCTCGGGGATCGGCGGTGGCGGCTTCATGCTGATCCGCAGCGGCAGGAGCGGGGAGATCACGGCTCTCGACTACCGGGAAAAGGCCCCGGCCCGAGCCTCCCGAGATATGTACCTGGACAAGTCCGGCAACGTCGTCCCCGGCCTCAGCACGGAAGGCTACCGGGCCGCCGCCGTCCCCGGCACCGTGGCGGGCCTGACCCTCGCCCTGCAAAAATACGGCAGCAAGACCCTCCCGCAGGTTCTGTCTCCGGCGATCCGCTACGCGGACCAGGGATTCCCGGTCAGCGCATATCTTCGGGAGCAGATCAAGTCCCAGCAGGAGAAGCTGGCGAAATTTCCCGACAGCCGGCGGATTTTTCTGCACAATGGCAACCCTCCCCAGGTCGGGGAAATCCTGGTCCAGAAGGAACTGGCCAACACGCTCAAAGCGGTCGCCCAGAAGGGAGTCCGCATCTTCTACGAAGGGTCCATTGCGGACATCATCGACCGGGAGATGCGGAAAAACGGCGGCCTCATGAGGGAGGACGATCTGGCGGCTTACCGGGCCGTCCTGCGCCCGCCTGTCCGGGGAACGTACCGGGGCTACGAAATCGTTTCCATGCCTCCGCCGAGCTCCGGCGGCGTCCACCTGATCCAGATCCTGAACATCCTGGAGGGGTACGACCTGCACCGCATGGGCCGTCACTCCGCCGCCGCCGTTCATCTGGAGGTGGAAGCCTTCCGTCGTGCCTATGCAGACCGGGCTCAGTTCCTGGGAGACCCCGGGTTTGTCAAAATTCCCGTCGCGGGCCTCCTCTCCAAGCCCTACGCGACCGCCTTGAGGGGAAAGATCGACCTCGACCGGGCCACCCCGAGCCGGGAAGTAAAGCCCGGCAACCCGGCGGCTTACGAGAGTCCCAGCACAACCCATCTCTCCGTCGTAGACCGGGAAGGGAACGCGGTGGCCTTGACCCAGACCATCAACACCACCTTCGGTTCCGGCGTGGTAATCCCCAGCACGGGGATCCTTCTCAACAACGAGATGGACGACTTCAGCGCCAAGCCGGGTGTTTCCAATGTCTACGGTCTGGTCGGGAGCGAGGCCAACTCCATCGCGCCTGGAAAGATCCCCCTGAGCAGCATGACGCCGACGATGGTCTTCCGGGGAGGCAAGCTGTTCCTGGTTCTGGGAAGCCCCGGGGGCTCGCGGATCATCACGGCCGCTGTGCAAGTCATCCTGAACGTGATTGATTACGGTATGAACATTCGTGACGCCGTCTCCGCCCCCCGGATTCACCACCAGTGGCTGCCGGACGAGGTGCAGATGGAGAAGGGGGCGCTCCCCTCCCGGGTCCTGCGAGCGCTGGAAGCCATGGGGCACACCGTGCGGGAGAGGGACTCCATGGGGAACGTGCAGGCCATCCTGGTCGATCCAGCGACAGGCGCGCCTTCGGGCGTCTCGGATCCCCGCGGTGTAGGAGTCGCTCTGGCGCAGTAACTCAGAGGGGATGGAACCAAATCTATGACTTTCAATGAATTGATCCGGCTTCTGGAACGCAACGGATTTGAGCTGATCAAAGAAAAGGGTTCAATCCAATACTATGGAAAACGAGGCGTAGACAGGCTGATCCGTATTGACTATCATGGGGCAAGAGAGGTGCCGACCGGCACCTGCAATGCGATCTTAAAAGCGGCCGGATTGAAACGGCGAGGTGGGAATTAAGATGATCGAGTTGAAATACTCCCTCGTGATCGAAGCCACCGAAGATCCTAATTTCTTTGCTTTTTATTCCCCTGACATCGAGGGATTCACCGGAGTTGGACATTCCATAGAGGATTGCCTTTACAAAGCGAAATGGGGAATGGAAGAACACCTCTCCCTCTTAAAGGCAAGGAAACTCCCTGTTCCCAAACCCAATCCGAATCCAAAAATTGTCATCCAGAACGCACATAAGAAACTGAAGCGAGTGGTTTGAGTCGGACTGGTCTCGCCTTCCCGAAGGCTGGAAAATCCCCTTGCAGTCCACGCCGGACCTGCATATAGTACCTCCTGCCCTTGCCCGCTGACTGTATCCCTGCTCTGGTCCCTCGCGCCCATATGGACGGCCCGTATCGCAAGACCGAGAACGAACCAGGGGGTTAATCAGATATGTACGCGAATGAAAAACTAGAGACTGCCAGCCGCGATCGGATCCGTTCCATACAGGAGGAGAAGCTCCAGGCTCTGCTGGATCAGGTCGCCCGCTCCAACCGCTTCTACCAGGAAAAATGGCAAAAGGCCGGCGTGAACCCGAGGGACATCCGCACTCTGGACGATCTGAGGCGCCTCCCCTTCACCACGAAGTCGGAGCTCTCCCAGAATCAAAAAGATTATCCCCTGTTCGGGACTGATCTTACCTACCCTCTGGAGCGTTACATCCGCTTCCACCAGACCTCGGGAACCACGGGTCAACCCCTGCGCTGGATCGACACGCCGGAGAGCTGGGACTGGTTCGTGAGCGCCTGGTCCTACATCTTCACGGCAGGCGGGGTCGGCCCCGGAGACCGCATCTATTTTGCCTTTTCTTTCGGCCCCTTCATCGGCTTCTGGGCCGCCGTGGAAGGGGCCCGTTTGGTGAGCGCCCTGGTCCTGCCCGGCGGCGGGCTCGACTCGATCCAGCGCCTGAACGCCATTCAGGACAACGAGGCCACCGTTCTCCTGTGCACCCCGACGTACGCCCTGCGCCTGGCCGAGGCGGGCCGGGAAAAAGGAATCGATACGGCCCGCTCCACGATCCGGACCACGATCCACGCGGGGGAACCCGGGGCCAGCATCCCCGCCACCCGGCGGCGGATTGAAGAGGCCTGGGGAGCCCGCTGCCTCGACCACGCCGGAGCCACGGAGGTGGGAGCCCACAGCTTCGAGTGTCAGGAAAACGGCGGAGGGCTCCACATCATCGAAACCGAGTTCATCGCCGAAGTTCTCGACCCGCAAACCCAGGAGCCCGTCAAGCCCGGGGAAAGGGGAGAGCTCGTGATCACAAACCTGGGGAGGATCGCCAGCCCGGTGATCCGCTACCGCACGGGGGACCTGGTGGAGCCCAACTGGGAGCGCTGCGTCTGCGGGCGCACCTTCC
>JACPSX010000271.1 GCA_016193065.1 Candidatus Tectimicrobiota bacterium
CGCCTGCAAAACTTCCTGCCTGTGCGGACACGCAGACAGGTAAGTCGCCCTACGGGGCACACCCGGTCTCTTCCAGCAATCCTGTTAAGGTCGCCTGCGGGGGGAACTCCCTTGGAGAAAGTAGGGGCAGAGGACCCAGGGGGTGCCCCCCTGCCCAATCGGGTCACTACGAAGCCGCAAAAACTGATGGAGTGGGCAAGTCGGAGATCGTCCTTTCAATGACAAGTTCGTATGGTATATTCAGACGATGAGGATCGGGAAAAAAGCCAAGGGAAAAAGGGCAGGGAATCGGTTCCCTTCAAGAGCTTCTCGAAAAAAGGGGAAGCCCCTGAGGTGGGTTTTCCGGCTGGCGGTGTTGATCGTGGCGGCCCTGGGTGGGGCGGCCCTCGCACAGGTCATCCTCATTCCAAACGTGGCCTCCCTTAAGTTGAGCGCGCCGAAGCGGACGGCGATCATGCTGCAGAGGATGCGGGAACACGAACAACGGGGGCAACCCTACCGCATACAGCAGCAGCCGGTCCCCTTGTCCCAGATTTCCAAGAACCTGCGGTGGGCCGTGATTGTTTCCGAAGACGGGGCGTTCTACGGCCACGCGGGGATTGATCTGGACGAAATCCGGGCCTCGATTCAGCGAGATCTGGAGGAGAAGCGGGTGGCGCGCGGCGGTTCCACGATCACGATGCAACTGGCCCGCAACCTCTATCTTTCTACCTCCAAAAACCCGCTGCGGAAGCTCCGGGAGATCGCCATTGCCCGGGCTATGGAGGCGGAACTTTCCAAGGGCAGGATTCTTGAGCTGTACCTGAACTCGGTGGAATGGGGGGAGGGGATTTTCGGCTGCGAAGCCGCGGCCCGGGCTTACTTCGGCGTGAGTTGCGCCGATTTGGGCCCCGAGCAGGCGGCCCTCATGGCCGCCGTTCTTCCGAACCCCCTGCGGCGCAATGTGCTGAGCCCGTCCAAATCGGTTTTGTGGAAGCAGCGCTGGATCTTGGCTGCCATGAGGAAACGAGGGGTTCTGGATAGCGGGGCTCCCGGGAGCCCGGGGGGGATGAGCGAATGAGAGCAGTGCAAGTCCGTTGCCGTTGGTGGTTGATGGTGCTGCTGGCGGCCGTTGCCGTCGGTGCCTCAGGTGCCCGAGCCCAGGAGGCGGCGGAGGGGAAACGCGCCCTGATCGCGCAGATGCTCGACCTGGCCGGAATGAAGTCCCAGATTGGCGAGTTGGGTGAAATCATCGCCTCGGCTGCCGAGCAGTATCAGGGTCGCCTTAGCGTGTCGGATCGCAAGAGGGTCACGGATCTCATTGCGGGAGCCTATGCGGTTGAGAAGGTGTATCCGGGGATCATCCGGGCCTTCGAGAAGGAATACGATCCCTCCTACATGACCGGCGCGATGAACTGGCTTCAGTCCCCCCTGGGGCGGAAGATGAGCGCTCTGGAAGTGCAGGCAGCCACTCAAAATTCCCCCGAGCAGATCATGGGTTTCAACACTGAGTATCGGCGGCTGTCGGAGGGGCGGCGGGCCGCCATTGACCGCCTGGCGAATGTGCTCAAGGCGGGAGACGTGCTCGTGAACACGGTCCTCATCACGACCACGGAAATGGTGATGGGGATGCAGGCCGAACTCCCCGCGGATAAGAAGATCAACGAACAGCAAATGCGGGCCGGCGCGGAGGGCCTGCGCAACCAGTTGCGGGGGCGCTATCAGGAACTGGCGCGCGTCTCGATTGCCTATACGTACCGCTCCCTTTCCGATGAGGAGTTGGAGCAGGGCACCCTGTTTTACACCACCGAGGCCGGACAGTGGTTGAATCGGGTGGGGAATGACGCGCTGGTCGAGGCCATGGGGCAGTCGGCCCGGGAGGTCGGCAAGGGGCTGGGGGTGATCCTGAGAGAAAGGCGAGGGGTCAAGAGCTGACCCTAATCCGAAGAAAACCAACCGGGTTGATCCGTGCCATTGGCCCGCAGGGCCTGTCGCCGGGTCGCCTCCTCGATCCGCGCTCCGTCACCCTGACGAGGGTCCCACTTTCGCGCGGCTCTGCGGAGGCATCCCCGACGCCACCCGCGGGCCAACGCCGAATGACCCCGACGAGGAATTTCGGATTGTGGCTAGCGCTGGAAATCTCCAGAGGTGTGTAAAGGAGGGGTGTCATGGACGGGGTACGGGTGGAGACGGATTCGTTGGGACCTGTGAGCGTGCCGGCTGCCGCCTATTACGGTGCGCAAACCCAGCGCGCCGTGGATAATTTTCCCATCAGCGGCCTGCGCTTCCCGCGCCGGTTTATCCGGGCCCTGGGACTGCTCAAGAGGGGTTGCGCCCAGATCAACCTGGAAAGCGGGGGGCTGGACGAGAAAACAGCCGCGGCGATACTTCAGGCCGCCGGGGAGGTGGCGGAGGGGAAATTCGACGAGCAGTTCGTGGTGGATATCTTTCAGACGGGATCGGGAACCTCGACGAACATGAACGCCAATGAGGTCATTGCGAATCGGGCCATCGAGCTTCTCGGCGGCGAGGTGGGCTCGAAAAAACCCGTCCATCCCAACGACCACGTGAACATGGGGCAGTCCTCCAACGACGTTATTCCAACAGCCATCCACGTCGCGGCGCTGGAGGCCATCGAGCGCGACCTGCTGCCCGCCCTGGCCGAGATGAGGGATGCTCTGGAAGAGAAGTCCCGCGCCTTCGACAGCATCGTGAAGATCGGGCGCACGCACCTTCAGGACGCGGTGCCCGTCCGCCTGGGGCAGGAGTTCGGGGGATATGCAGCCATGATCCGTGAGGGGATTCGCCGCGTCCATAGCTGCCGGGAAGGGCTCCGCGAGCTGGCCCTCGGGGGCACGGCGGTGGGCACCGGGCTGAACGCCGAGCCCGGCTTTTCCGAAGCGGTCATCGCCCGGATCTCCGAGGATACGAGAATCGTCTTCCGGCAAGCCGCCAACTTGTTCGAGGCTCTGGGGGCACGGG
Source organism: Candidatus Tectimicrobiota bacterium (assembly GCA_016193065.1). Taxonomy (GTDB): domain Bacteria; phylum JACPSX01; class JACPSX01; order JACPSX01; family JACPSX01; genus JACPSX01. Next base: position 2,962 of record JACPSX010000271.1, read on the forward strand.
ACGCCGTGGTGGAGGCCAGCGGCGCGCTGAAGTGCGTGGGCTGCAGCCTCATGAAGATTGCCAATGACATCCGCTGGCTGGGCTCGGGTCCGCGCTGCGGAATCGGGGAAATCCTGATTCCGGACCTGCAGCCCGGAAGCTCCATCATGCCCGGAAAGGTGAACCCCGTGATGCCCGAGATGCTCACCATGGTGGCCGCCCAGGTGATCGGCAACGACGCGGCGATCACCATCGGCGGCCAGGGGGGCAATTTCGAGCTGAACGTCTACATGCCCGTGATGGGCTACAACCTCCTGCAGTCCATTGAACTGCTGGCCCGGGGGACCCGGACATTCACATCCAGGTGCATCCGGGGGCTGGAAGCGAATCGCCAGCGCTGCGAGGAGATGGTGGAAAAAAGCCTCGCCATGTGCACCGCTCTGGCTCCCAGGATCGGCTACGACGCCGCGGCGGCCATTGCGAAGGAAGCTTACACCAGCGGCCGGACGGTCCGGGAGGTGGCCCGGGAGAAGCGGGTGCTCCCCGAAGATGAGTTAAACGCTGTGCTGGATCCCCGGCGCATGACCGAGCCCGGAATTCCGGGAGCGTGAGGTTAGCTTCCCTCATCGCGACCCTCTCGCTGTTGTGGGAGAGGGCAAGGGGATCTATCTGAAAGAATCCTCAGATACGGAAGTAAGTAGGACCCGTGGCCGAGGTCATTCCAGGTCACCGACGCGGGTCAGGAGTTGGTCGACGATTTCCTGCTGGATGCGGAAGATCTCCGGATTGCGGTAATCTCGGGGGCGAGGCAAGGGGATCTCACGGGAGGTGAAGATCTCGGCCGGGCGATTTGTCATGACATGCACCACGTCCCCTAAATAGACGGCCTCTAGAGCGTTGTGGGTGATGAAGAGGACCGTCAGGCGCTCCTTTTCCCAGAGATCGAGGAGATCGCGGCGCAACTGCCGCGCCGTCAGCTCATCCAGGTTGCTGAAGGGTTCGTCCATAAGCAGGACGTCCGGGTGGATGGCAAAGGCCCGGGCGATCCCGACCCGCGACTGCATCCCCCCGGAGAGGGTCAGGGGGTAGACACCCCTGAACTTTTCCAGCCCTACCATCTTGAGATAGCGATCCACTATGGCGGGCCGTTTCTCCCGGGGCACCCCTTTGACCCGGAGAGCGAAGTCGATGTTGTCGGCGACGGTCCGCCAGTTCAGCAGACGCGGTTCCTGAAAGATATAACCGATGTTCACCGATTTGGGATCCTGCCCCTCGAATTCAATGGCTCCCCCGCTGGGCGAGAGAAGTCCGACGATCATGTTGAGCAGGGTGGACTTGCCGCAACCCGAGGGACCCAGAAGGCAGGCAAATTGCCCCTCTCTGACCGTGAGGTTCACGTCCTTCAGAACCGCCAGGGAATGCCCGTTTGGGGTGGAAAACGAATGGGAAAGATGGCGGATGTGAATGGTGGCCATCTCTGTCCCCTAAGCCTGCGCCATGGCGAAAGCTTCTTTCGTTTCAGGACGCCAGCGGGTAATGCGGCGTTCGATGGGATAGATCACGCCGAATTCCAGCAGCAGCATGATCAGGGTGAATGACAGAGTCCAGGCCATCACCTTCATCATGGAAAAGAGGCCGAACCAGTGGCTGATCTGGTGGCCGATTCCCTTGTCGAGCCCTACCATCTCCGAGATGACGACCACCTTCCAGGCCAGGGAAAGGCCCAGGCGTGTCCCCGACAGGAGATAGGGAATGAGCTGGGGAATAACGATCTCGCGAACGATCGTCCGGCGGGGGGCTCTCAGGGTGCGCGCCATCTGCACAAGCTTGGTGTCCAGGGCCTTGGTCCCCTCCCAGATGTTCAGGGTGATCATCGGGGAGGTGACAATTATGATGGAAAAGATGGCCGCGAAGTCCGTGAGCCCAAACCAGAGGACGGAGATCACGGCCCACATGAGGCCGGGGATCGTGAGACCGATCAGGATCTCCATCTTCCAGAAGGTCTCCATCTGACGGTTGATCCCCATCCCGACCCCGATCAGGATTCCTACGAGCAGAGCTCCGGCAACGCCTCCGAGAACTCGCATGAGCGTGTAGTACATGTCGGTGAAGAATTCCCCGCTCCTGAAGATCTCCCAGGAAGTCCGGGCCACGGCCATGGGGCCGGGGAGGATAAACTCGGGGAAGAACGGGGCAATCGCGGCCCATAGCCCAAGGAGAACCATCACCGAGAGGGCGTAGAGGTGGAGGTTCCTGAACCTCCCGGATCTCGTCCGGTCAGGAACCGAGGCAGGGATAGCCTCCGGCAGCGTTGGTTTCATCGCAGTCCGACTCTCAGGCCGAGATCGGGTTCAGGAAACCCTCGGGGTACCGCTTGAGGATGCCCACCTTGACCGCCTGCTGTAAATAAAACTCGGCCTCTTTTGCGCCATTGGGTCCCCACTCCCATAGGAAGGTATCCTTGATGCGCTCGGAGGCAATCTCGATCTCTTTTTCCGTGTTAAGTCCCAGGGCCTTTTTCATCCAATCCTTCTGTAGAAATCCCTTCATGTCCTTGGTGAACAGCTCGAGGGCTTCGTTCCGGGCTTTGATGAAAGCCACCACGGCCGCGCGGTCATTGCGGATCGTGTCTTCGTGGGCCCCCAGGCCTCCCACCGGAAACAGGGTGTAACCCGTGATCTCCTTCCATTCTCTGAAAAAGGGTTTCCCAATGATCTTGTACTTCCCCGTCGCCAGAAGTTTGGACAGGCTGGCTTCAATGGCGAGCCCGGCGTCGAGTTCTCCTTTTTCCACCAGAGCGGCGGCCAGGGGAGGCGTCACCCTGCGCAGGCGGAATTGCTTTTCCGCATCGATCCCCTTGGCCTGGGCGATCATCAGCAGCCCGGCGCTTGCCTCCGAGGGCAGGCCGAACCACCCCACGTTCTTGCCGATAAGGTCTTCCATGCGCCGGTAGGGGGCGTCCGCGCGGACAATCAGGCTGGTGTGGTTCTGGTTGTTCGGGCTCACGTACTGAACGGGACGGCCCTCCAGGCGGCCGATGGATCCCGAGATGAGGGCAAAGGCGCCGGTCATGTCAATCTTACCGAGCAGGAACTGGGTGTGCTGAGCATTGAGGTCGTCAAACGGCTTGAACTCCAGGTTCACTCCGTACTTCCCGCCCAGGTTCATCTGCGTGATAATGGAGGACGGGATGGCGGAGGTTCCCGTGTTCACGATGCCGACGACGTACTTTTTCTGGGCGAAGGCTCTTGCCGGAGCGAGCAGGGACCCTCCCAGTCCCAGCAGGAGGGCGCCGGCAGTTCCGCCCAAAAATTCCCGACGGTTCATGCCTGCAAAGCTATTCGTGGTGGTTGTTCCCATGAAGAACCTCCTCTCCTTGGGTTCGCGAAAGAAGCACGGTTGCACCCAACTTGCCTATCAGTGAATAATACTGGCTATATACCACAAAAACCTTCTCCTTAAAATATCTCCTTTCCCAGGCCCTTTTCCTTGGCCCGTTTCAGGACCCATGCCCCCAGCGCAACGTCCCAGACTCCGGAGCCCGCCGAGAGAAACAGGGTCAGTTCATCGCGACCTTGACGGCCGGGCTTTGCTCCCGCAACGATTTCAGCCAGGCTATCAATTTTGTCCGGATTGAGAGCTCCGGTTGCCACCATCGTAGCAGCCGGTTCCCAGGGCGGATTGTCGTGCAGGATTTGTTCTCTAAGCTCGGCTGCGATGCGATTTGCTTTCGCCAGAGTGTCCGTATCCAGCTCGCCTCTGCCGATGGAATTGATATGGACGCCTGTTTCAAGCCAGGCACTGGAAAAAACCGGTTCGCCGTGGTTGGTGACCGTCACGATCACTTCGGCCCCCTTCACTGCCTCCTGCGGGGAGTCTGCCGGAATCATCTCCACCCCCAGGACCGGTTCCATCTCCCTGCAAAAAGCCACCCGGTGTTCTCTGGTTGGACTGTACACTCTTACCTGTTTTATCGGCCGAACCGCGCAGACGGCGGCCAC
>JACPSX010000055.1 GCA_016193065.1 Candidatus Tectimicrobiota bacterium
TTCCGGTCTTCCGCGGCGACCGTCAACAAGTGGCGGGGCTGGTCGCGATCAGTTACTTCCTTCCGGAGGGGCTGGCCACCAAGGTCTACGACATCAAAGAGGCATTTGAGGAATACAAGCAGAAGAAGATCTTCAAGGCTCCGATCAAAGCGCAGTACGTGGTGCTTTTCCTGATGTTCACGCTCTTGATCGTGTTCTCGGCCACCTGGTTTGGTTTTTATCTGGCCAAGGGGATCACGGTTCCCATCCAGGAACTGGTGGAAGGAACCCGGGCCATCGCGGGCGGCAAGCTGGACTTTACCATCAGCGCGCGTGCTGACGACGAGATCGGCATGCTGGTGGACTCCTTCAACAAGATGACCGCGGATCTTCACCGCAGCCAGCAGGAACTCGAGCGCACGAACGCGGACCTGCGCCAGACCAATGTGGAGTTGGACCAGCGCCGCAGCTACATGGAAACGGTCCTGGAAAACATCACGACGGGGGTTCTCTCTCTGGATCCGAAGGGCCGGATTACCACCTTCAACCGGGCCGCCGAGCGCATCCTGGGGATCGATGCGGCCAGCGCCAAGGGGCGGCACTATCGGACCGTTTTCCGCTCCGATCACATGGATCCCGTGCGGGCTCTCATGAAAAAGATGAACGAAAACGGAGCCACGAGCACGACGGCCCAGATGCAGCTCTCTTCCGGGGGGCGAAAGATCACCCTGATCACCAGCGTGACTCACCTGCAGGACCGGGAGGGGAACTTCCTGGGAATGGTCATCGTGTTTGACGATTTGAGCGAGCTCATCAAGGCCCAGAGGACCGCGGCCTGGCAAGAGGTGGCCCGGGGAATTGCTCACGAGATTAAGAACCCCTTGACCCCCATTCAGCTCTCCACCCAGAGACTCCGCAAGAAGTTGGTGGAGGTCATCAAAGGGATGGTTGACGAGTTTTCGAAATTCGCCCGCATGCCCCTGCCGAACCCCAAACCCAACAATCTGCATCAGATCATTGAGGACGCCACGGGCCTGTACCGGACTTCCGTGCGAAAAATCGAGATCACCTCGTCCTACGATCCGAATGTGCCTGTCATGGAGCTGGATCGCGAGCAGATGCAAAGGGTGTTCATCAACCTGCTGGAGAACTCGGTGGATGCCACACAGGGGAAGGGACGCATCGAGATCCGGACCTCCCTGGACGCGCAGCGCCAGAGGGTCTCCATCGAGGTGAGTGACGACGGGGTCGGCATTCCCGCAGAGGACCGGGACAAGCTCTTTGCGCCGTACTTTTCCACGAAGAAGAGGGGTACGGGATTGGGACTTGCCATCGTCCAGCGAATCGTGGCGGATCATAACGGCACGGTCTACGTGCAGGATAACAAACCCCGCGGCACGAAATTCGTGATTGAACTTCCTCTGGGACCCCACAAGGCCCAAGCCAGCAAGAAGATCATTTCGGTCTAGGGGAGGAAGCATCTTGAAAAAGGGCAGTATTCTGATCGTCGATGACGAGAAGTCCATCGTTTCCTCCCTGGAGGGAATTTTGGAAGACGAGGGCTTTCAGGTGATCAGCGCCAAGGATGGTCAGCAGGCCCTGCAGATTATCCGGGGGCAAAACCCCGACCTGGTCCTCCTGGACATCTGGATGCCGGGAATGGACGGCATCGAGGCTCTGCAGGCCATCAAGAACCTGAGGGCCGACCTGGGAGTCATCGTCATGTCCGGCCACGGCAGCATCGATACGGCCGTCAAGGCCACCAAGCTTGGTGCTTTTGATTACATCGAGAAGCCTCTCTCGATGGACAGCCTCCTCCTTACCGTGAAGCACGCCCTGGAACAGCAGCGGCTTTTGCGACAGAATGTGGAGCTGAAGCGCAGAGCCAACAAGGGGGAGAATCTGGTCGGCGAGAGTTCCCGGACCCTGGCGGTCCGCAAAAGGGTTGCAGCCGCGGCCCGGCGGGATGACCCGGTCATGATCCTGGGTGAAAACGGGACCGGAAAGGAACTGGTGGCGAGGCTGATCCATCGGGAAAGCGGGCGGCGGGATGCCCCGTTTGTCAAGCTGAACTGCTCGAGTCTCCCCGCCGAGGATTGGAAACGAGTCTTGTGGGGGGCCGAGGGAGCCGCCTCCAAAGAAGGGGAATTCACCCAGGGGAAGCTCGCCCAGGCCGAAGGGGGCACCCTGTTCTTGGACGACGTGGAATATCTGGGGCCGGAGATCGAGGCGGCCCTGGCCCGCTCTCTGAAGAGCAAAACCTTTACCAGGGCAGGCAGGTCCGAAACTCTCCCCCTGGACGTGCGGATTATGGCCGCCACCACCAAGCCCTGGACCCGCGGAGATCTGGTCGGCAACCTGTCCTCCGAGTTCCTGGCCTTGTTTTCCTCTGCGCCGATCCAACTGCCTCCGCTGCGCCAGCGCAAGGAGGACATTCCCGCGCTGGTAGATCATTTTCTCCGGGAACTGGCGGAGGAATACGGCAGGGGGAGCAAGGAGATGGATGAAGCGGCCATGCAGATTCTGATGAATCATGACTGGCCCGGCAACGTGAAGGAGCTGCAGAACATCCTGGAGCGGATCTTCATCACAGTACCCTGGGCCCGGATTTCGCGGGAGGATATCCCCGCCGCGATCCGCAAGAACCCGGCACTGGCCGGAAACGGGTCCGCGTGGGACGGCGCGCAGTCACTGAAGGATGCCCGCAGGTTGTGGGAGCGGGAATTCATCGGCTACAATTTGCGCCGCCATCGCGGCAGCCTGGCCAAAACGGCCGGGGAGCTTGGGATTTCTGTTCCCAGCCTGGAGCAGAAGATCAAATCTCTGAAAATCTTCGTTCCCAGGAGGGGTGAGTTCCAACCTCAAAGGAGCCTGAAGAGAAGCGTGGTGCTGTGCGGACAGGGGCTCCACTCCGGACTCAAGGGCGGGTTGATACTGAACCCCCTGCCTCCCAACAGCGGGATCCATTTCGGGAACATCACCTCGGGCGAGAGTATCCCGGCCTTGGTGGATTACGTCTATTCAGCGGAGTACGCGACCTCTTTGCGAAGGGGCGTTGTGATTGCCCGCACCATCGAGCACTTGATGGCTGTCCTGCACATGTACGGAATCTCGAACCTGCTGGTCAAGATCAACGATGAGGTCCCCATCATGGATGGCTCGGCGCTGGACCTGTGCCAGTTGATCGAGGATGGCGGCGTCGAGGAACAGGGGGCGGAGGCGGAGGAGATCATCGTGAAGGAAACCGTCACCGTGGGCAATCCGCAAAACGGCGGCAAGCACATCCGGATCGAGCCCGCGCAGACTCTTAGTGTCACCTATATCCTGGACTATCCTCGTCCGATCGGTCACCAGGAGTTTACCTTTACCCCCTGCGGAGTTGAGGACTTCAAGCGGGAAATCGCTCCGGCGCGGACCTTCGGCTTTCTCAAGGACATCGAGAAGCTGGAACAGATGGGGCTGGGAGGAGGGGGCCGCCTGCACAACGTGATCCTGGTGGATGAGGACAGAATCATCAACGCCCCCTTGCGGTTTCCCGATGAGTTCGTGCGCCACAAGATCCTGGACGTGCTCGGGGATCTCTACCTGCGGGGGAAGCGGATCCGGGGGAAGGTCACGGCCTGCATGACAGGTCACGCGGACAACGTGGAGTTGGTTAGGCGGATCGGGGCGGCTCAGCTATGATTACCTACCGCGACGCCGGGGTAGATCTGAATGCGGCCGGGGCCCTGGTCGGCAAAATTGCGGCTCTGGCCCGATCCACGTTTCGCCCCGAGGTCCTGACGGATATCGGGGGGTTTGCCGGACAGTTTCGGCTTCCCGCCGGATACCGGGAGCCCGTGCTGGTGGCCTCCACGGACGGGGTTGGCACCAAGGTGAAAATTGCCCAATCTCTGGGCCTCCACCATACGGTGGGCATCGATTTGGTGGCCATGTGCGTCAACGATATTGCCGTCCAGGGGGCCGAACCCTTGTTCTTTTTGGATTATCTGGCCACCGGCCGGCTCGATCTGGGGGTGGTCGAGAAGATCATCGAAGGGATCGTGCGGGGGTGTAAGCAGGCCGGGTGCGCCCTGCTGGGCGGGGAGACGGCCGAGATGCCCGGGCCATCGATGGTCGTTTCATCGAAAAGGGGGACACCGTCGTGGGGATTCCTTCCAGTGGGCTCCACAGCAACGGCTATTCCCTGGTGCGGAAGGTGCTGGAGACGGCCGGCCTTCATCTGGAAGAGGTTGTGTCTGGGCTGGGGCGGAGTCTCGGGGAAGAGCTCCTGGAGCCTACCCGCATCTACTCCCCCCTGATGCAAGGCCTGATGGCACGCTGCCCGATCCGCGGGGCGGTTCACATTACAGGAGGGGGGTTGATCGAGAACATTCCTCGTATCTTGCCCCGGGGGTTGGGAGTCGATCTCGACCCGGGGAAGTGGAGGATCCCGCCAATCTTCGAGCTGTTGCGGGAAAGGGGCGGCATCCCGCGCGAGGAAATGTTCCGCGCCTTCAATATGGGGGTCGGAATGGTCTTGATCCTGTCCGGCAAGGATGCTGGCGAGGGTCGGGAATGGCTGCAGGGGCAAGGAGAGGAGTCCTTCCTCATCGGGGAGGTCATCGAACTGCCGGAGTCGGAGACCTGTCGGGTAAAGATCTCGGGAGGAACATGAACATTGCAGTGCTGGCCTCGGGGCGCGGGACAAACTTGCAGGCTCTCATTGATGCGACAGAGGCGGGAAAGATCTCGGCCCGGATCGTTCTGGTAGTCAGCGACGTGGAGAGTGCCTATGCTCTGCAGAGAGCTGCCCGTCACGGGATCGAGACGCGAGTTCTCAGGCCCAAGGAGTTTCCCGACCGGGTCCGCTTCGAGGAAGAGATGGTCCGGGTTTTGCGTTCCCGACAGGTGGGCTTGATCTGCCTGGCGGGATTTATGCGGATTCTAGGGTCCACGGTGATCGAGAACTTCCGGGGCCGCATCATGAACATCCACCCCGCCCTTTTGCCGTCTTTTCCGGGGCTCCACGGCCAGCGGCAGGCACTGGAGTATGGGGTGAAGATTTCGGGCTGCACCGTCCATTTTGTCGATGAGGGGGTGGACACGGGGCCGATCATCATCCAGGCGGCCGTACCGGTCTTTTCCGGGGATACAGAAGAAAGCTTGTCCAGCCGGATCCTGGAGCAGGAGCACCGGATCTACCCCCTGGCCGTGCAGGCGTTTGTGGAAGGAAGACTGAAGATCGAAGGGAGGCGCGTGCATTTTCGGGGAGAAGAGTCCTCGCGAAGCGGGGAGGTCGTATTGTCCCCTGTCCCGCAACAGCCTTGAGAGTTCTCAATAGAGACCCATATCATATCCGGAGTGGAGGATGTGAGAGGGTTGGCGCAGACGCAGAGAGGATAGGTTGACGATATGAGGCGTGGATGGTTTAATAAATTCAGCTTTGGCCTTGTGCTGGTCTCGGGTGCTGTGCTTCTGCCGGGGGCGGTAGGACGAGCCTCCGGTCCCCTTTCCCTGGCGGAAATTGTTGAGCGTGTTCAAAAGGTATACGAGCTGACTGAGGATATTTCGGCGGATTTCGCGCAGGTTTCAACCTTGAAGTCCCTGGCGGTGACGGGACCTGCCGGCGGACAGCACGAGCAACAGGCAGCGGGAAAAGTGCGAATCAAGAAGCCGGGCATGATTCGCTGGGATTATTCGAAGCCGGAGGCCCAGGTGTTGCTCAGCGACGGGAAGGTCCTGTGGCGTTACGCGTCGTCCGAAAAGGTGGCTTATAAGGATAGCCTGGCCGCGACCGGGAAAACGCCCCTTTCTTTCCTGACAGGCACGGGGAAAATCGAGGAGGATTTCAAGACCCGCCTTGTAAGTAACAAGGAGAATGTGGATCCGCGCACGTATCTGGTCGAGTTGGTTCCTAAAGAACCCTTGCCCACCGTGGAGAAGCTCTTCCTCGATGTGGACCGGGACAGCTTCTGGATCAAGCGGGTTACTTTCTGGGATCATTTTGGCAACAAGACGGCGTTGGGATTCTCCAACATCCGGTTGAATGTGGGGCTTTCCCCCTCACTGTTCCGGTTTACCCCTGCGCCGGGGGTACGGGTGGAATCCCTGCAGGGGATTTCGATTTGGCGTTGAGAAGCCGCGGGTTAAATCAAATTTCTGCCCGTTCCCTCGGTCAGAGATTCAATGGTAGGGGATGGTAAATGACCACGATCTTGAGTGCTGTCCTGGCCCTGGGGATTTTGATTTTCGTGCACGAACTGGGGCATTTCCTGGTGGCCCGCCGCCTGGGTGTGGGGGTTGAGAAGTTTTCCCTTGGTTTTGGCCCGAAACTGCTGGCCACACGAAGGGGGGAAACCGAGTACCGCATTTCTGCGGTTCCCCTGGGCGGATATGTGAAGCTTGCCGGCGAGAATCCCGATGAGGAATGTGCCGATCCGAAGAAGTCTTTCTCGGAAAAGCCTGTGTGGACGCGGATCGCCATTGTTTTGGCCGGACCGATCTTTAACCTCCTGTTTGCGGCTGTTCTTTACGTGACGGTCTTCATGGTCGGAGTGCCCGTGTTGACGACGGAGATTCGCGGGGTGGCTCCGGGGTCTTCTGCTATGCAGGCGGGGCTGCAAAAGGGGGACCGGATCGTGGCGGTTGGCAATATCCCGGTCCAGGAATGGGAGGAGCTGGCCGACGTTATTCACCGGAGCGCGGGGAAATCGTTGGATTTCAAGGTGCGGCGGGGGGAAAATGAGTTTCATGTACCGATTACTCCCCGGGCGGATTCGGTGAAGAACATTTTCGGTGAAGAGATCGTGGTGGGCCGGATCGGTATCGAGGCGGGCGGCAAGTTCGTCACGAAGCGTTATAACCCACTGGCAGCTCTGGGAAAAGGGCTGGAGCGCACCTGGGTCATCATTAAGCTTACGGTGCAGAGCATCGTGAAAATCATTTCTCGCGTCATCCCTGCCAGCACGATCGGGGGGCCGATTCTCATTTTCCAGATGGCCGGGGAGACAGCTCGATTAGGGCTGATCAGCTTGGTCCACTTCGTCGCCCTGCTGAGCATCAACCTGGGGATCCTCAATTTGCTCCCGATTCCCGTTCTGGACGGGGGCCACATCGCCTTTTTTGCCCTGGAGGCCATCAAGGGGAAGCCCATCAGCTTACGAAAGAGGGAAGTTGCCCAGCAGGTAGGCTTGGTTTTGCTGATTTCGCTCATGGTCTTTGCGTTTTACAACGACCTTGTGCGGCTTTTCCTGGGATCCGCCCAGTAATCTTTTGTCTTGAAAATAAGTGGAAAGGTAGTAAAATTGACATGTTCAATATCCGCTTTGAAAAAGTGGGCCGGTGCCCACTTTTTTTGTTCCTCTTTGATTGGCTGAGAGCTCAGCGATGGTGAAACAAACGGTCATCGAGCGGGTGGAACATCTGACACGCTCCGCTATCGAGTCCCAGGGGCTGGAACTGCTCGATGTGGAGTACAAGAGGGAAAGAGGGCGTTGGATCTTGCGCCTTTTTATTGATAAGGAAGGAGGGGTCGGGTTGGACGACTGCGAGGCCATGAGCTGCCTGGCCGGGGAGCTGATCGAGATGGAGAATGTGATCCCTCATCACTACATTCTTGAGGTCTCTTCGCCGGGACTCGATCGGCCCCTCAGGCGGCCTCAAGACTTCTCCAGGAGTTGCGGCAAGCTGGTCCGGGTTACCACCGGGATCCCTGTTGAGGGGAGGCGGAAATTTCTGGGAAGGCTGCTCAAGTTTGAAAACAATCAAATTGTCCTGGAATCGCAGGATGGTCATTTGGTTGAACTTCCCTATGAATCTGTCACCCGAGCTCGACTCGAAGTTGAGTGGTAGTCAGGCGGTGGGGAGGCTTTTCTAATGGGGCAGGAACTCATTCGGGTAATTGAACAGATTGGTCGGGAGAAGGGAATTTCCCGGGAAACCCTGGTGCAGGCCGTGGAGGCTGCTGTGGTCTCGGCTTCGAAGAAGAGGTTCGCCAGCATGGGCAACATGGAGGCCCGCCTGGATCCCGAATCGGGCGAAGTGGATCTGTTTAACGTGAAGGACGTCGTGGAGGTCGTGGAAGACAGCGAGACCCAGATTTCCCTGGCCGAAGCAAGAGCCGTAAATCCCAATGCCGACCTGGGAGGGAAATTGGTGATCCCCGTGCAAATGGAGGGATTGGGCCGCATCGCGGCGCAAACGGCCAAGCAGGTGATCGTCCAGAGAGTTCGTGAAGCGGAACGGGAGATCGTTTTCAACGAGTTCCGGGGCCGGGAAGGTGAACTGGTCAACTGCGCTGTGATGCGGATCGAGCGCGGGAACATCATCGTCGACATGGGTAAGACGGAAGGGATTCTGCCGCGCCGCGAGCAGTCTTTTCGCGAAGTGTTCCGGCGCGGTGAACGGATCAGGGCCTATATCGTGGAGGTGAAGAAAACTCCCAAGGGGCCCCAGGTCATCCTGTCGCGCACCCACTCGGGGTTCCTGAAGAAACTCTTCGAGCTGGAGGTTCCTGAGGTGGCCGAGGGGACGGTGGAGATTGTGGCCGGAGTTCGGGAGCCGAGCGGTCGGGCCAAAATTGCCGTGCGGGCCAAGGAAAAGGACGTGGACCCTGTCGGGGCCTGTGTTGGAGTACGAGGGTCCAGGGTGCAGGCGATCGTTCAGGAGTTGCGCGGAGAAAAAATCGACATTATCCAATGGACGGACGATCCCGTGGATTTCGTAAAGAACGCCTTGAGTCCCGCGAAAGTTTCCAGGATTACCGCAAATCCTCAGGAAAAGGCCATGGAAGTCATCGTGCCTGACGACCAACTCTCCCTGGCCATCGGTAAGAAGGGGCAAAACGTCCGGCTCGCTGCCAAGCTGTCGCAGTGGAGAATTGACATCAAGAGCGAGGCCGAACACGGCAAGCAGGAAGCGGAACGGCAGAAAATAGCCCTGGAAAAGGCCCGCGGGGATCTAACCGGGGTTCAGGCCCTGAAGGGAGTCGAAGAGGAAACAATCCAATTGCTCATGGGAAACGGGTTCACCAATCTCACCTCGGTGCTGGAAGCGCCTCTGGAGAGATTGCAGGAGATTCCCGGAATGGACCAGGAAAAAGCTCTAAGGATTAAAGAGCTTGCCCATGCCTTCGTGCGCGGAGAGACCCAGGAGTCGCCCGGGGCGGCTGATGAGCGGGAGATCCCGGCCTTGACGGTCTCTGAAGATTCCCAGTCCCAAGGGCACTCCTTGCTGGATCTGGAAGGAGTGGGGGAGAAAACGGCGCATCTGCTTGAGGAACACGGTATCGCCACTGTTGAGGTCCTGTCCCAGGCAAGCGAGGAGAAATTAACCGAGATCCCCGGGATCGGCAGGGCTCGGGCCGGGGGATTGATTCAGAAAGCGCGGGAGTTCATTACAGGCGGTAGTGGGGGATCAGGTGATGAAAAGGACGGAGGAAGTGAGTGAGCGGATCCGGACCTGCCTGGGCTGCCGGCGCCAGCTTCCCCAGGGGGAATTCCTGCGGATACTCCGGGGCCCTGACGGTGTTTTAGTTCCGGACCTGAAGAAGCGCTTGCCCGGGCGGGGCGGCTATGCATGCTTTGACCGGCAGTGTTTGCAGGAAGCCTTGAGTCCGACCCGCTTGCGGCGTGCCTTTCGAGGGGAGAGCACGGAGAGCATCTCTGTGGATGCCTTTGTGGAGCAACTGCTCCTTCAACTCAAGGAGAGCGTGAAGAATCTTCTGGGCATGGCCTGCAAAGCCCGGAAGGCAGTCTTTGGAAAGACGGAGGTTAGAGAGGCGCTGGAGAGCGGGCTTCTCCGGTTTGTGGCTGTGGCCTCGGATTGTGAGCAGTCCCGGCGCCAGGAAATGACGGACAGGTGCGAGAAGCGAACGGTTCCCTATCTCGCCGCCCTATCCGTGGCCGATCTGGGACAGATCAGCGGGCGAGGAGTCATGGATTTTGTGGGGATTATAGACAGAGGGTTTGCCGAGCAGATGATCGTTCTCGGCGACCGGCTGCGGCGACTTGACCTTTTGGAAAGGCGCCCGGATGCGCTTCCTGTTTCCACGGGGTCCAGAAAATCCCGGTCCAGAGAAGGGAGGTGATGGGAATGTCAAATGTTCGGGTGCACGAGCTGGCCAAGAACCTGGGAATGACCAGCAAAGATCTCATTGGTCTGTTAGCCAAGGAGGGGATTCCTGCCAAGAGCCACATGAGCGCTTTAGATCCCGAGACGGTGGAGCTTATTGTGGCCTTGCTGAAAGAAGAGAAGACGCCAACCGCAGCCCCTCCGGCACAAGCGGAGCCCGCTGTGAGCAAGAAGACGAAGGCGGCTGTCAAGAAAAAGGGAGACTCTCTCCAGGCTGCCGCTGCTCCGACCGAGCCTGCCGTCTCGAAGGAGCCTGCGCCCGGGGTGATCCCGAAGAGTTTGCATGCCGAGGTGTCCCCCACTTCCGTCGAAGCGCCTGTCGAGGTACCGGAAGAGGTAACACCCCAGCCGGCTCCGGCCGAGGCGCCGGTTTCCGCAGTTGGTCGCGAGCCGGCCGAAGCGGGAAAGATTATCCGGATCGGGGAGGCAATTACCGTTAAGGAGCTCTCGGAGCGTCTCTCGCTCAAGCCCCAAGAGGTCATTAAAAAGCTCATCGAAATGAAGGTCATGGCTTCCATTAATCAGCTTCTCGACGTGGAAGCGGCCAGGTCCATCTCCGAAAAGTTCGGGTTCCGCGTTGAGGGACCGGCCCCGGGGGAGGAAGGGGGCGAAGTCGAAGATGTGGAAGAACTCGCGAGATTGGAGCCTCGGGCCCCGGTGGTCACCATCATGGGGCATGTCGACCACGGCAAGACGTCCCTTTTGGACGCAATCCGCAAGACCAACGTAACGGGAGGCGAAGCGGGGGGGATTACACAGCATATTGGGGCCTATGAGGTTCAAACCGACGGCCGCAAGGTGACCTTCCTGGATACACCGGGACACGAAGCGTTCACCGCCATGCGCTCCAGAGGGGCGCAGGTAACGGACATCGTGGTGCTCGTGGTTGCGGCGGACGACGGGGTAATGCCGCAGACCCGGGAAGCCATTGCGCACGCGCGGGCCGCCAAGGTTCCCATTGTTGTGGCCGTGAATAAGATCGACAAACCCGGCGCCAATCCCGAGCGCGTCCGGCAGCAGCTCTCGGAAGAGGGGCTGGTGGCCGAGGCCTGGGGAGGAGATACGATCTATGTGGAGGTCTCCGCCAAGAAGAGTTTGGGGATTGAGAACCTCCTGGAGATGATTCTCTTGCAGGCGGATATTTTGGAACTCAAGGCCAACCCCCACCGTCCGGCAAAAGGGGTGATCATCGATTCCAAGCTGGATCGGGGACGTGGCCCTGTTGCCACGGTCCTTGTGCAAAGTGGAACTCTGCGGGTGGGCGATCCGTTTGTGACCGGCACACACTTCGGGAAAGTACGGGCCTTGCTGAATTACAGGGGGCAAAAGATCGATGTAGGAGGGCCCTCGACTCCGGTTGAGGTTTTGGGACTTTCCGGTGTCCCGTCGGCGGGGGACTCGTTCAAGGTCGTCAGCGATGACCGGAAAGCCAGGCAAATCGCGGCCGCGCTTCTGCAAAAACAGCGGGACAAAGAACGGACCCGGATGACGCGAGTGACCCTGGAAGATCTGTTCGCCCAGATTCAGCAAGGGGCTGTCAAGGAACTCAACATTGTTCTAAAAGCGGATGTCCAGGGTTCCGTCGAGGCGATTTCCGATGCCCTGGAGAAGCTGAGCACGGCAGAGGTGCGGCTCAAGGTGATTCACGGAGACGCGGGGGGGATCACCGAGACCGACGTGACTCTGGCGCTGGCCTCGAATGCCATCATCATCGGGTTCAGTGTCCGGCCCACGCCTCAGGCTCACCAGTTGGCGGATCGCGAGCAAGTCGACGTGCGTCTCTACACCGTCATTTACGAGGTGGTGAACGACATACGGGCTGCGATGGAAGGGTTGCTCGAGCCCACGATGAAGGAGAAGGTGCTGGGCCGGGCCGAGGTCCGCGAGGTGTACATCATTTCCAGGGTCGGTACGGTTGCGGGGTGCGTGGTCTCCGATGGGCTGATCCCGAGGGGGTCCGAAGCCCGCCTGGTGCGGGACAACGTGATCGTTTACGAGGGTAAAGTCGGCTCTCTTCGTCGGTTCAAGGAAGACGTCAGGGAAGTCGCCGCGGGCTATGAGTGCGGCATCGGGCTGGAGAAGTTCAACGACATCAAGGTGGGAGACGTGATCGAGGCGTTTGCCTACGAGGCAGTAGCTCGAAAACTGTGAGGTCCAGTTGCGCGTGGTGGTAGGGGTTTGCACGGTAGAACTTCTGATCCCGTCCATGGGGTCCCTCAAGGGGAAGAGGCAGGTCGTCAAGAGCCTCATCAGCCGGCTCCAGAATAAGTTCAAGGTCTCCGTGGCTGAGGTGGATGAAAACGACAAATGGCAAAAGGCGATCATCGGGATCGCTGCTGTCAGCAATGAAGCTAACCATGCAACCCGTGTTCTCCAAAGCGTGGTGAATTACATCGACCGGGAAACCGCCAGCCAGTTGCTGGACTATTCGATCGAGATTCTGTAGGGGAAATGCCGTGTTCTTGGGGAAGAGATCGGAACGGGTTGGGGAGATGATCCTGGCCGAGATTTCCCGGCTGCTGTTACGGGAGGTGAAAGACCCGAGAATCGGCTTTGTGACTTTGACGGGGATTGATCTCAGCGATGATCTGAGACATGCCAAGGTATACATCAGCGCGCTGGGAGATGAGGGGACGAAGCAAAAGACCCTGCAAGGTCTGTCGAGCTGCGCGGGTTTTCTGCGTGGCCGGTTGGGACGTGAACTCCGACTGCGGTACGTTCCGGAGCTTGATTTCCACTGGGACACATCCATCGCACACGGAGTGAGGATCTCGCATGTGATTGACGAGTTGAAGGAGTCCAGGGAAGCGGCGGCCGTCTTCGCCATGACACAGGTCGCGGAGCTGATCCAGAACAGCCAGTCTTTTGTCATCACCAGCCATATTGATCCCGACGGCGACGCGCTGGGCGGCTTGCTGGGCCTGGGGCTTTTTTTGCGGCAGATGGGCAAACAGGTGGCCTTGAAACACGTGCAGCCCGTCCCGGAGACCTACCGGTTTCTGCCGGGATCGGAACTCATTGAAGTCTGCCCTGTAAACCGGGAGCCCTACCAGGTGGGAATCATGGTGGACTGTGGAGACATGTCCCGCGTCGGCACGCTCTTCCAGGAGAGGCATCTGATTGGAACGTTCATCAACATCGACCATCACGAAAGCAACGGGGGGTTTGGTGACTACAATCTCTTGGACCCGAAAGCCGCGGCCTCCTCGGAAATTGTCTACCGGCTCATTTCGGCTGTGGATCCGGGAAAGGCAATTACCGCGGATATCGCCACGAACCTGTTCACGGGGATTCTGGTCGATACGGGATCGTTTCATTACGGGAACACGACGCCCGAAGTCCTGATGGTGGTCGCTGACCTGGTGGCCCGGGGGGCTTCACCTGCCGGCATCACCAGGAACCTGTATGAACAAAGGTCCCTGCCCCAACTCCGTCTTTTGGGGGAAGCTCTGCTGACAGTCGAATGCGCGCTTGCCGGCAGGGTTTCTCTCATGGTCGTTTCCGAGGAGATGTACCGGCAGACGGGCACCACAGCCGGTGACACGGAGGATCTGGTGAACTTTGCCGGCTCTCTTGCTGGGGTGGAGGTGGCGATCCTGCTGAAGCAGAAGGGGACCGCTCAATACAAGGCGAGCCTGCGGGCCAAGGACCGGGTCAATGTGGCTTTGGTGGCCGAGCGGTTCGGAGGAGGTGGGCACCCCAATGCGGCGGGCTGCCATATCGATGGTACTCCAGAGGAGGTCAAGGCCCGTTTGCTCTCCGTGATCCAGGAATTTCTGTGAACGGCTTTCTCAATCTGAATAAAGAAGCAGGAATGACCTCTCACGATGAGGTGCTTCGGGCCCGGGAGCTTCTGGGGATCAGGAAAGTCGGCCATCTGGGCACTTTGGATCCTCTGGCAACGGGGGTATTGGTCCTGTGCATCGGCAGTGGTACGAAGCTGGTCTCTTATTTAGAGCACACCTCAAAGGCCTACCGGGCAACGGTGGCTCTGGGGATGGTGACGGATACCATGGATATTTCTGGCCGTGTTTTGGAAACCCGGCCAGTCGCCCCCCTTTCGCCGGACGCCGCCTCCCAAATCCTGGAGCGGTTCTGCGGGCAAATCGAACAGATCCCGCCCATGTATTCGGCCGTTAAAGTCCGAGGCAACCGCCTCTACAAACTGGCCCGCCGCGGGATTGAGGTGGAGCGCCAGCCGCGTCAGATCACCATTTTCCGCCTGGTCCTCCAGGATCTGCGGGAAAATTCCCTGACCATCGAGATTGAATGCTCGAAGGGGACTTACATCCGGACTCTGTGCGCGGACATCGGTCAGGCGCTGGGGTGTGGAGGGTGTCTTAGGTCTCTGGTCCGAACGAGAGTCGGGCCCTTCAGACTGGAGGAATCGTTGACCTATGAGCAATTGTGTGGGATCCGGGAGCGGGGTGAGGTCGGCAAGGTCCTGTGGTCTCTGGATCAGGTTCTCTCGGACTATCCGCAAGTCGTTGTCCCCGAGAAGGTTGCTGATCGGGTCCGGCACGGTTCCTCATTCCGTGAGGATTGCCTTGCGGGAGGGGGCTCCCCGGTGTCTACGGGTACGATGATGCGCGTTTATGATCCTTCTGGGAACCTTCTGGCTTTAGCAGAACTCCAATGGGATCAAATGGATAAAGGGCTTTCTCGGATCTTTCGGATCTCCAGGCTTCTGGTCCCGGGGTGATTTCCTGGACCGACCCGAGGTCGCAGCGCAGAGAAACTGCCAGTAAGGATGGACTTTACAAGCATTGATCGTCCTGCTAACATACGCAAATTAAATTTAGAAAGGAAATAAGGAGAAGAGGATGCCCTTAGAGCAGACGAAGAAAAACGAGGTTATCCAAGCCTATCGAAAGCACGAGAAAGACACAGGCTCGTCCGAAGTACAAATTGCCCTATTGACCGAGAGGATTTCTTACTTGACCAACCACTTTCAGACTCACGCCCGGGATCATCTTTCCCGCCGGGGTTTGCTCAAGCTTGTCGGCCGCAGACGGAGGCTCCTGGACTATTTGCGACGGAACGATTTTCAGCGCTACCAGACGGTCATCGAGAGGCTGGGGCTTAGGCGCTAGGAACCTTGGAGAGAGAGGGATATGATCCACAAAGTTGAACTGGAAGTCGGGGGGAGAACCCTTACCATCGAGACTGGAGAACTGGCCAAGCAGGCCGATGGGGCGGCGCTGGTAAGGTACGCCGATACGGTCATTTTGAGCACTGCAGTCTCTGCCAAACAGCCCCGGGAGGGGGTCGATTTCCTGCCGTTGACCGTCGACTACCGCGAGAAAGCCTACGCGGCCGGGAAGATTCCGGGGGGGTTTTTCAAGCGGGAGGGTCGCCCCAACGAGAGGGAGATCTTAATCTCAAGGTTGACGGACCGCCCCATCCGTCCTCTGTTCCCCGAGGGGTATTGTTACGATACCCAGGTCGTTTGTTTTGCTCTCTCAGCGGATCAGGAAAATGACCCAGATATACTGGTCGTCACCGGAGCTGCGGCTGCATTGGTCCTTTCGGACATTCCCTATGAAACTCCCCTGGCGGGTGTAAGGATGGGGAGGATTAACGGTCAGTTTGTGATTAACCCGACCTATCTTCAGATGGAAGAGAGCGATCTCCAACTCACCATGGCAGGAACCTCCGAAGCTGTGGTGATGGTGGAAGCCGGAGCGAAAGAGGTCTCCGAAGAGGTTTTCCTGGAGGCTCTGGATGTCGGTCACCGGCAGATCCGGCGGATCGTGGAGGCCATCTCCGAGCTTACCCGCAAGGCCGGGAAGCCCAAGCGTTCGTGGAGTTCCCCTGTTCCGAACGAGGTGCTCAGACAGCGGGTTGAGGAGATTGTCGCCCCGGGGGTCCGTGAATGCGTCCGCATCAAAGAAAAACTCGACCGGGAAAACCGCATGGAGGCCTTGCTGGGGCAAGTCGTCGGGCAAGTTCTCGGTGAATATCCGGAGGTTGCTGAAAAAGAAATTAAGAAAGTCTTTGAGGAAATCGAGTACCGGGAAGTCCGCAGCAATATTCTTCAAAATGGGATTCGGGCCGATGGCCGAGGCCTCAAGGACATCCGGCCAATCTCCATCCGGATCGGGATCTTGCCCAGGACCCATGGCTCTGCCCTGTTCCAGCGGGGAGAGACACAGGCGCTGGTCGTCTCGACGTTGGGCACGTCTGTGGACGAACAGCGGCTCGACGATCTGGAAGGAAAATCGACCAAGTCCTTTATGCTGCACTACAACTTTCCTCCGTTTTCGGTGGGAGAGTCGACTCCTCTGAGGGGCACGAGCCGTCGCGAGGTAGGACACGGGGCCCTGGCGGAACGAGCCATACAACCGGTGCTCCCGAAGAGCGAAACGTTCCCATATACCATTCGGATTGTTTCGGACATTTTGGAGTCCAACGGCTCCTCTTCCATGGCGACCGTCTGCGGGGCTTCCCTTTCGCTCATGGATGGAGGGATTCCACTTGCAACTTCGGTGGCCGGAATCGCCATGGGGCTGATCAAAGAAGGCAATGAGGTCCGAATTCTGTCGGATATCCTGGGTTTAGAAGATCATCTGGGAGATATGGATTTCAAGGTGGCCGGAACACGCCGGGGGATCACAGCCCTGCAGATGGATATAAAGATCGGAGGCGTGACCCAGCAGATCTTGTCCCAGGCTCTGGCTCAGGCTCGGGAGGGTAGGATCCATATTTTGAACATCATGGATCAGGTGATTGCAGCCCCCAGGACGGAGATTTCCATGTATGCGCCGCGGATCTTTACGATGAAAATTAATGCGGATAAGGTTCGGGAAGTAATCGGACCCGGGGGTAAGATGATCCGCAGCATTATTGAGGAGACCGGCTGCTCCATTGACGTGGAGGACGACGGCA
>JACPSX010000269.1 GCA_016193065.1 Candidatus Tectimicrobiota bacterium
TCCCCGGCAAGAACATGGCCGGAATTTTTTCCTTGTAGAGGCGGTAACTCTGGCCGAACTTCCGCTCCATCCTTCCTTCTTCGTTGCGGGCCAGGAGGTAGTACACGAACAACATCGTGATGTAGGCCACAAGAATGAAGAAGCGAGGCCAGTACAGGAGGAGCCCCAACCCCGCGATCCCGAGTCCCAGGTACTGTGGGTGGCGAACATGCGCGTAGAGCCCCTTGGTTACCACCCCCCGACGGAACAGCTTCGCCGAGTAAACCTGGGCGGCGCAGACAAAAAAGAGCAGCAGTCCCAGGGCAAACAGGATGGGCCCCAGATAGGCAAGCAAGGTCAACAGCCCGTTGTCGCTTGCCGTGATATGGGGGAGAAAGAAAGCGGTGAGCCAGCTTGTCCAGGGACTGGCTTCCAGCCGGTTGAGGACGGGGGCGTAGAGGGAGTAAAAATAGACGGTAAACGGGGTGATCATGATGATCACTTCCAGCCCGATGAGCAGGTAAAACAGGATCACCGCTCCAGGTCCCGCCTTTTTCCAGATACTCATGACCGTTTCTCCCTCCTCCGACTCCCTTCGGAGAAATTCCTTGGGGGCGGGTGGGGCCAGGCCCGCCCTTCGGTCTGCCACAGTTTTGCTTTCCCTTGAGGCCCCGCGTTCAACATTGCAGACCGATTAGTGTCCGTGCTTGTCGCCGATGTGTGACGGAGACTTCGGAGCCAGGTACTTTTCCGGGTTCTTCAAGAAGGTCTCCTTGCAACCCTTCGCACAAAAGTAGTACGTCTTACTCTGATGCATCGCCGTGGCTGCGGCCTTCTTCTCGTCCACCTCCATCCCGCAGACTGGATCCTTGGCCATTCTCATCACCTCCTTTCCGCTGATGAATCAACATGCTCCCTGAACCCTTCCTCTTTTCTTGATCCTCTAAACTTCCACCACTGCAAACTCCAAGGCATACCAGAAGCAACGCTCCAAACAGGGCTGCTGCCGCGAGGCCTCCGATCTTCCACCCGAAAAGCGGAACAACAACCAAAGCAATCAGGACCAGGCTGCAGACCCACAGCATGAGGGTCATCCACATGACAGGCCCGCAGAGACCCTTGCGCCTCAGCGACCCCAAAGAGAACATGGAATCCCCCTTCCATGCTGCTTTGCTACCCCTGGACCTTCTTCTTGAAGTACGAGGTGATCAGGGGCATGGTGACGATCATGGAAAGGATAAAGACCCAGATCGCTCCCCCGGTTCGCGCCGCCAGGGGATAGCTGCCCACCAGCCCACTGGCGATGAAAAAGGCCAGGGTCAATCCCAGGGAAGTCCCCGTGTAGGTGAAAGCGCTCCGCGTGGCGACTCGATCTTCGCTTCTTGCCATGAGAATTTCTCCTTCCCGGCCGGAATCACTTCACCGACGGAACCTGAGCGAATTCCCCGAGCAGCGGTTCCGCCTTTTGTTCCCCTCTCTTGATGGACGGGGAAAACCGCTTGAGCAGCAGTGTGTTCAACGTGACCGTGACGGAACTGACCGCCATGAGAAGGGCCGCCAGCTCGGGGCTCACGACCAGCTTGAAGAACGGATAGAAAAGCCCGGCCCCGATGGGGATACTGGCCGTGTTGTAGGCAAAGGCCCAAAAGAGGTTCTGCTTGACCTTGCGCATGGTGGCCTTGGCTACTTCCAGGGCTACAACCACATCCCGCAGGTCCTCCTTGATCAGGATCACATGCCCCGTCTCTTTGGCCACGTCGGTCCCCGAGCCAATGGCCATCCCCACGTCGGATTGGGCCAGGGCCGGCGCATCGTTGATCCCGTCTCCCACCATGGCGACCTTCTTCCCTTCGGACTGGAGCTTCTTCACCTCGGCTGCCTTATCGTGGGGGAGAACCTCGGCCAGGAGCCGATCGATCCCTACCTGGCGGGCAATTGCCTGCCCCGTGCGGCGGTTATCTCCCGTGATCATGATGACCTCAAGCCCGAGCTTCTTCAGGAGGCTTACCGCTTCCTTGGAATGCTCCTTGACGGTATCCGCCACCGCAATGAGTCCTGCCGCCTTTCCTTCCACAGCCAAAAACATGGCCGTCTTGCCGTCGTCTTCCAGCGCCTCTGCTTTCCCCAGCAGAGGCTCGATGTGGATCTCCCGCTCGACCATGAGCTTGCGATTTCCCAGGAGGATGCTCTGGTCTCTGTACCGGGCAACGACCCCGTGACCCGGAATCGCCTCAAAGGAATCCGCATCGGGAACTATCAGGCCATACTCTCGAGCCCCTCCGAAAATGGCCTCCCCCAAAGGGTGCTCCGAATTTTTCTCGGCGATGGCCGCCAGCTCGAGGACGTCCTCCTGGCGGAACCCGTTCGTTCCAATCACATCCGTCACGGAGGGCTCTCCCCGGGTCAGCGTCCCTGTTTTGTCGAAGATGATGGCTTGCAGCTTGCTGGTGGCCTCAATTGCATCCGCTCCCTTGAACAGAACCCCGTGCTCGGCCCCTTTTCCCGTTCCTGCCATCATGGCCGACGGGGTTGCCATTCCTACCGCGCAGGGACAGGAGATGACCAGAACCGTGATGGAGAGGAGAATGCTAAAGCCAAAGACACCGATGGCTCCCAGTTGATTGGGAGTTAAAAGGAAGCGCGAGGCCGGATCAAAAAAGAGCCCGTAGCCCGCAAAAAACCAAAACAGGAACACGGTGAGGGCCAGGATGTGAACCCCCAGGATAAAATGTCCGGCGACCCAATCGGCCAGTTTCTGTATGGGGGCCTTGCTGGCCTGCGCGTCCTCCACCAGCCGGATGATCTGAGCCAGAGCCGTCTCCTTCCCCACCTTGGTCGCCCGGAATTTGAAGGCCCCGGTTTTATTCATGGTGCCGCCGATCACTTCATCTCCACTCTTCTTCTCGACGGGAAGACTCTCCCCCGTCAGCATTGATTCGTCCACAGCCGAGTAGCCCTCGATCACCAGGCCGTCCACAGGGATCCTCTCTCCCGGCCGGACCAGGACGATGTCCTCGGCCACCACTTCGTCGGCAGGAAGTTCGATTTCCTGCCCGCCCCGGATCACCCGGGCCACCTTGGGCTGCAGGGCCATCAGACGGCGGATTGCCTCGGAGGTGCGGCCCCGAGTAAGCGCTTCCAGCCAGCGCCCCAGTATAATGAAAGCCGTAAGCAGAGCCGCCGATTCAAAAAAGACTGCCTTCTCCCCGCCAAAACCCGCATCGGGCCAGAAGGTGTTGACCACTCCGATCAGATAAGCCGCCCCGATTCCTGTAGCGTAGAGCAGGTTCATGTCCGTGACCCCGCGCCTGAGCCCGTTGAAGCTGTTCTTGAAGAACTGCAGGGCGGGACCCAGGATCACCGGAGTAGTCAGGAGAAATAGGACAAGGCGATCGGCCAGAAACTCGGGCACGAAGCGCGGGAAGATCCAGTATTCCCGAAAAGTCCCCAGCATGATCACGAAAGAAAGAGGCCAGGCGACCAGCATCCAGTTCCCCTGCTTGCGGATCTCCCTCTGGCGCGCTTCCCGCTCGCGGTCCATGAGGGCAGCCCCTTCCAGCTTTTCGGAAGCTTCGTAGCCCAGGCCCTTGATGGTTTCCTTCATTTCGGCCAGGGAGGTCAGATCGGAGAAGTACTGGACCTTGGCAAGACCGGCGGCAAAGTTGACCAGTGCTTTACTGACACCGGGGAAACTCTTAAGAGCCCCCTCGATGGTCTCCGCACAGGAGACACAGCTCATGCCGCTAACATTTAAAGAGACTTCCTCGGGGACCACCTCGTAGCCCACACCCGCAACGCTGCCGGCAATCTCCTGGATCCCAACCCGACTGGGATCGTAGGCCACCTGTAATTTCCCGGCGGCGAGGTTCACGCTCGCCTTTGAAACTCCGGGAGTGTTCCCGACGGCTCCCTCAATGGTTGCCACGCAGGACGCGCAGCTCATTCCCTCGACTCGCAAGGTCACGCTCTTCGTCGCCATATTCATCCTCCGTATGACGAATGCAACCACTCCACCCCCTCTCCCTTGAGGGAGAGGGCAAGGGTGAGGGTGGTTCACGCCCTGTCAGGCCCTGCGGGCTGCAGATCTTCCTCGTCGCAATGGTCCACAGGTGCCCCTCCGGGAACCTCTCTCCCGGGCTCGCTGGAGGCGGTGGTCATCAGCTTCTCGCACTTCTCCCGCTGCTCCGGCGTCAGGAGGGCTTGCGCCTGCAGGATGCCCCGGATCCGCTGGATCTGCAGGTCCGCTCGCCTTCTCTCCGCTTGCCGAATTTTTGCCTCAATGGTGGCAAGGTCTGCGGAGCCACCTTCTACCAAAGCCATGATCTCATCCTGCTGTTGAATCATCTCCTGCTGGGCCTGGCGGGCAGCTCCCTCGAAATCTGCGCGCAACTTCTCAAGCTCGCTTACCTGAGTTTCCGTAAGCCCCAGACGATCCTTGAACTGGATCATCCAGGTGATCGGCTGGCCCGAGAAAATGGCCCTATGAGAAATCCCACCCGATCCTTTGCTACCACCAGCCTCCTGGGAAAACCCGTAAGCCCCAACCCCCATGACTCCCAGCAACAGGACAGCCAGCAACCCAATCTTGATCCTCCCCATGTCTTTTTCTCCTTCTTTCTTCATGATTCCTCGCTAGCGGGCCCCGACCTGACTCGCTTGACAGGCCCTAAGCCTTGCTCTCCCGAACCTGAAACAGGTTATAGAGAGGGACCAAAACAAAGGCGGTGTAGATTCCGTACAGGAAGGTCACCACCAGGCCCAGGAAAAAGCTCCCCCATGTCAAGCTCTGATATCCCGGGATCAAGAATCTCCACAGCCCTTCCATGGACAGGGACGGGAAGAGAAGATCCCAGAGGCTGCAGAGAACGAAAGTAACGGCAAAAAAGGCGCTCAGTGCATGGGCGACCTGCCTGAATTTGAGCCGGTTCATCGTCACTTCCTCCCTAACGTCGCGGGGATCTCAGAAGGCCCTCTGGGTCCAGCCGGTCTGTTTGTTGATCTGGACTTTTTCCACCAGGGAATTGTCCCTGGTCACGATCTCCACTTCAAAGATCCCGTCCTTCTCGGTCACGTTCCCGATCTTCAGATTCGGGTTGCCGTACCCGTTTAGCTGGTTCTGAACCAGGGCTGTGGCCTGCTCCTTGGTCAAAGGCTGCCCGGTAGCCGGGGAGCCCCAGTAGCTCCCCATCATGCCTCCCCCCCATCATTCCCCCCCCCCTCATGCTGTGCCCCATCCCGTAACCCGGGCCATCTCCTCTGCCGTAACCGAAACCCTGGGCATAGGCCAGGGTGCCTGCTGCCAGGACAGCCGCCGCGGCCACTGCGATGATCCCTTTCTTCATCTTTCTTCCTCCTTGTTTTCCGCCCCATCTCGTGCAGGAGGCTGGTTCCTCCCCTCCATGAGTTTCTCACTCTGCACGGGAGTATCTCCTGAACCTCAAACCCTACCCCCCTAGGCTATTTGATTTTGCAAGCCCTGTGCCACGAGACTCCATGACTGTGTCCTTGTAACCATTTAAAAACACGCGTCTTTAGGGGCAAGTGGAAGGGAACCCCCAGAGGCCCAGGTGAGAAATGACATTTTGGCGAAAAAGACCGCTTGCCGGCCTTCCCAGGGGACTTTTCGTCACACGAGGGAAGAACGGCACCGGACCCAGAAGAAATCCTTGATCCTCTGTAATCTATAGACTACAATATGCTACAGGGGGTTTTTAATGGATGCGGATTGTTTGATTAAACTGACCAAAGCCGGGCTCAAGGAATCCATTGGCAAACATGTCGCGATCGTGATTCCGGAAATGGTCCAGAGAGAGGTTGTCGAGGCCGGTAAAGACAAAGGATACCCTGACGCTGCCCTGGTAGAGAGAAATATCGCTGCAGGGCTGATACAGATCACTGGGAAATCCTCCTCTCACCGCAGCGGGGATGACGCCCTTGTAACTGTTTTTCAAGGAGAAGAGTACGATGCTGTGGCAACTGATGACAGGAAACTGACCCGTATCCTGAAAGCAGCGAACGTCCCTTTCATCTTGCCCGGCTTGATTCTTTACTCTCTCAAACAACAGGGACTGATGAATCAAGAAACCGCTTTGAGAAGTCTGGATCAATTGGCTCCTTTCATCAGCAATGATGAATACAGCACTGTGAGATTATTGCTGGAGGGAAGATCATGAATGTAAAATCCCTAAGAATTCCCGAAGACATCGAAAAGGCCATTGAATACGTGGCGAAGGTTGAGAAGATCGAAAAAAGTCAATCCCTGCGAAAACTCACGCGCATCGGGTTCGAGTGCTACGTGGCGAAATCCTACGAGGCCGGAAAGCTGACTCTCTGGGAAGCAGGGAAACTTTTGAAACTGCCCCTTTCGGGAACTCTCGACCTCCTGGCGGAAATGGGGGTCAAGGGGAACATCCGGTCCAGCGAAGTCTTGGAAAGCCTGAGAACGATCCCGTGAGTACCGGCTGCAACCTTTGTTCAGGATCTACTTGCTATAGCCGGTGAAAAACGCGGTCTAGTCAGTCTGCTCCGCGAGATAGTTCTGAAGCCCCATTTGCTTGATCTGGTCATGCTGGGCTTCGATCCAGTCGATATGATTCTCTTCGTCCTTGAGAATCGACTCGAACAGATCCCTGGTACCGTTGTCACCCACCTCGACAGCCAAACGGATCGCCTCGTTGTACTCCCGGACCGCGGAATCCTCGCTGGCCCAATCGTTTGCGTGTTGCGCTTCCACCGCCGCGCCGATCTTCACCTCTTTCAGAACACCGACAACGGGAGAACCCTCGAGGAACAGGATGCGCTCAATCAGCCTCTCCGCGTGCTTCATCTCGTCGATCGCCCGCTTCTTGATTCCATTCTTCAGCCGCTCATACCCCCAGTTGTCGCACATCTCGGCGTGAACGATGTATTGATGAATCATGGTCAACTCCGAGGACAGGATATCGTTCAGCTTCGCTATGATCTTTTCGTTGCCCTTCATGAGTTCATCTCCTCGAAAACAAGTTTCCTCTACGACACAACCGCCGCGTGGTCGAACGCAGTCCAGTTGACCGGCAGCACATCGAACCGGATGTCCTCCATCACCTCTTGCAGTAAAACGCACGCCATCTTGTCACTCAGCTTCCATCGTCAGTATGTCTTCGATTTTCTGAAGAAAACGTGGAAGCTCCTCTCTGGCGATCGTCCACACAATCTCATAATTGATGCCAAAGTAGTGATGAATCATTTTGTCCCTCACGCCTGCCAGGTCTTTCCAAGGAATTTGGGAATACCTCTTCCTCAAACGGCTGGAGAGATTCTTCGCCGCCGCAATGCGCTGTATCGCCTCCTGGATATCGCTGAGGAAGTCCTGATCTCTTCGCTTAGACATACCTCAACGTCCTTTGGATGTCGCCAGCAATGCGTTTGTATCGAGGGTTTTCCAGACTCCGATGCAGAGTATCAAAGGTCGCCAGGTCCACCTTTCTGCCTAATGTCTCTTCAAGATAGTAAGCCAATCCGACAAACTCCAGCCCAAGTGGTTTTACAAGCTGGACTAGGATGTCAACGTCGCTTTTCGTTGTGGGGGAGCCTTTCGCAAACGAGCCGTAGAGGGCTATTCTTTCCACGCCATACTTGTCCCGCAAATATGGCAGTTCTTTCCTCAAGATTTGCATGACTTGTTCTTTGGTCAGTGACTTTTTCATAGTCTCACTGTCACCACCAGATCAGCGGTTTGACCCGCTTCCAGTCCAGGTTCTTGTTGTCCACCACCTCGCCGCCCTCGAATTCCACCGAGCTTGCCCTGAGAGCATTCGAAGGGTCGGCGCTAATGCGCTTGATCCACTTGCCCGTCAGGTTGGTCAGCGTCTCGCCAATATCAATGCCGTCGGACAGTCTCCTCAAGTCCACCTGGACCGTGTTTTTCTTGGTGTCACAAGCCTATTCTTATAATATTGTCCATCACTGCCGTCCAAATTAGCCGAAAACCCGGCTCTTGGACAAGCTAACATGCTGATTTACAAGGGCACCGGTGCTCCGTCCAAAGTCAGGCCCCCAGGACTCGCAGAATGCTGTCCAAATTGCGGGGGGCACCCCTGGGTCCGACCGAATCGTCCCGAATGGGCCAGAAAGCCCGTCTGCGGCCCTTCTGGGAGCATTGAGCAGGGCACTGTGCCGCCTGCGGTGTGTCGTATGCTGTCCAAGATATGACTTGGCGAACCCTAATTTGGACAAGAGTGATTGTCCATCACTTGTAAAGAATACGTTGAAGGTCAGGGCTGTGACAAACACAGCACGCATTTCGGCCTGATCGGTCTCACTGTGGGCAGGGAGTTTGCCGCAGCCCGAAGTCATCGCGGGCCAGGAATCCATCTGCAGCCGGGATTGAGAATGTGGGCGTAGAGGGTACAGCCCGGCGAGATCCTGAAGAACGAGATAAAGGCCGATCTACCTCAGCGGTTTGCCGCACTGGCCGCAGAAGCGGTCACCGGCGTCCAGTGGAGATCCGCAGCGGGTGCAGAAGCGGGCAGTCCGATCCGCTTTCTTGGCTTCTCCGGTCGCAGCCGTTGGGGTCCCTGGGGTCTGCGCACTCTGGCGCCTTCTGCGGCTCATAGTGGCAAATCCGCCAATGGCGATTACCGCAATTGTAGTCCCCACGGCCAGGTAAACATACGGGGATTTGCGTACTTCCTTCACCGGCACCTTTTCGCCGCCGACCTCTTTCTTGACGGAAGGTTTGCGGTCGCTCTTCGTGTAGGCGATCTTCAGGGACACATCCTTTCCGGGAGCGAGGTTCTCGAAGCCCAGGTGGGCGTAGTTGAACCCCTGCTGGTCCCCAAAAACATTTGCCGGTTTGGGCTCCACCTGAAAATTCTCGGAGCGCAACGGTTGCTGCACATCCACGGCCAGCCTCTCCACGGGATAGGCAAGCTTCAGGAAGGGTACAATTTCCCGCCGCGTGTCACCCTTTACCCCGTCAAAGTAGTACTCCATCCGGAAGCGGGGCTCGGGCAGGTTGTATTTGACTTTCTTGACTCCCTTCTCTTCCGCAATCTCCCAGGTCTGGCAGAGATGTTCTTCTTTTTCCGTCATCGCGCAGGCTTCCGTCACCTCGGCCCCCGGAGGAAGGTAAAACACGACGGAGGAAGGCTTCCCCGTGTTTTGGGAAAAGACTCCCTCATACATCACCAGGACCCTGGGGTCGTCGTACTCGGGCCAGACGGAAATCTTGAGTTCTGAAATCTTGTAAGCCGGAGATCCCTGCGCGTTGTCCCCCAGCAGGCCGATGAAGAGGAAAACACCCAGCAGGAACGCCGTCGCGGCAACTCTCTCCTTCATGCTCTCATCTCCTTTGACAACGCCCCTCACCCTCCCCTCTCCCCGGGTACCCCGGGTGCCCTTTGGGCGTTGCGGCGAGGGGGTCAAGATGTGACAATGGCAGCCAGCTCAGCGCCACAAATGCGGCAGAAATGATCCCCAGCCCCCCGCGGTGTCCCGCACTGGGCGCAGAATCGGGCTTCACCGCGGTGATTGTCGATGGCATCCATCACCTGTTCGTCCACCAGGCCCCTCTTTTGGGTTGTCCGGTCGATTTGCTCCAGCAACGTGAGGGCCTTGAGACGATAGCGATCCTTGAGCTCTCCATAGTCTTTGGCGTCAATCTTCCCCATGCGGTGGTCAAGCTCCAGGTCCTTGAGAGCCGCGTAGACCACCTCCTTTTCAGACTCCAGGGCCTCCAATTCCTTCTTCCCTTGAGACCTCGGAGAAACCGCCGGGCGCACGAGAGGCCAGCCGACGAATGCCAGCGTCCCCAACACCAGGGTCACGATTAGTACCGTCTCCATTGTCCTCTCCTCAGAAATCTCTTGATCACCCCCACCCTGACCCTCCCCGCACGCCCCGGGTACCCTCTGGGTGCCACCCGGGGTACCCGGGGGGAGGAATCCGAGTTTTTCCCTCCTCCTGGGGAATGGGCAGGGGGCTTTTCAGTCAAAATCCTTAAGCTCGGCCTCCATGCGCCTCTGATAACGCTCCTCCAGACGGGCGAGGTCTTCGCCGCCCAGAGCGTCAGAGGCCGCGGGCTGCCGGGAAGCCCAGCGCCGAACCACAGCGAAGATCGCTCCGCCAGCCACCAGAATCGCGGCAAATGGGGTGAGCCAGGCGGTCAGGTTGAACCCCTTCTTGGTGGGCGCTGCCAGCAGCTTCTCCCCGTAGTTGTCGATCATGTACGCGACGATCTTGGGCTTGTCCCAGCCCTGCTCAATCTTAGTGGCAATGACCTTGCGGAGCTGCTCACCGCACTCCATATCGCAGACCGGCAGGAGGTTGTTGCAGCCGCAGTTGCAGATGAAGTCCTTCCCCACATCCCGAACGGTCAAAGTCGCAGCCATGGCGGGAGAAGAGAGCAAAAGAGTCACCAGGAACCCGATCACGAACACCGGCTCAGACCAGCGCATTTTCGGGTACCTCCCTGGGAACGGCGGGAACCGACCGGAAGGTCTTACGGGGACGCTCGCTTCCCATGACCACCAGAATCCCAAAGCCCATGACGTAGGTGCCGATCCACATCCACATCATCAAGGGATTGACCAGAACCCGGAAAGATGCCCCTTGCGGGTCATAGCCCGCCAGGATCACGTAGAGATCTTCCTTCAGGTTGCTGCGGATGGCGACCATCCCGTGGGGTTGTTCGGAGCCCGGATGAAACTGCTTCTGGGGCAAAAGGGTCTGCAGGAACTTCCCTCCTTTGTAGACTGCCATCCGGGCCGCCACAATCATCGTGTCCCCCTTGGGGTACCCGACCAGGTTCTCGTACTTGAGGGTATAGGGGCCGATCTCCAGCGATTCCCCCTTCTTCACATAGCCCTCCTTCTCAACCTTGAAGGCTCCGCCGGCAACGGCCAAAACCAGGAGGAGAATCCCCAGGTGGATGATATAGCCGCCGTAGCGCCTCTTGTTGCGGGATACCAGATTGGAGAACGCCTTCACGAAGCTCTCCCCCGTCATGTGGGCCCGGGCCCGCGTCCCCCGGTAGAACTCGGTTCCGATAGTGATTCCAATGAAGAGGAGGAGCCCGAAAGTGACATTGACGAGAGGGTCTCGAACCCCCGAAACGGGAATGAGGAGAACAGCGCCCAGAAGAGCCGTCAGGAAGGGCAGGAGAAAGTTTCGCTTGAGGTTGGACCAGGAAGCCCGCCGCCAGGCAATCAGGGGGCATACCCCGGTGAGAAACAGCAGTGCGATCCCGATGGGGATCATGACCTGGTTAAAGAAGGGGGGCCCCACAGTGACCTTCACGCCGCGAACGGCCTCGGCAATCAGCGGGTAGAAGGTCCCCCACAAGGTTGTAAACGCCACCCCCACGAGAAGGAGGTTGTTCACCAGGAAACTCGTCTCGCGGGACACGAGCCCGTCGAGCTCATTTTTGCTTCTGAGTTCCGGCAGGCGATAGAAGAGGAGCCCCAGGGAAACCAGAAGGACGACCGCCAGGAAGCCCAGGAACAAGGGGCCAAGGCCCGTCTGGGAGAAGGTGTGGACCGAGGACAGGATGCCGCTGCGGGTAAGAAACGTGCCCAGGATCGAGAGCCCGAAGGTGGCAATGATGAGGACCATGTTCCAGACCTTGAGCATATCTTTCTTTTCCTGGATCATCACCGAGTGCAGATAGGCTGTCCCCGTGAGCCAGGGCAGAAACGAGGCGTTTTCCACGGGGTCCCAGGCCCAATAGCCTCCCCAGCCCAGAACTTCATAGGCCCACCAGGCCCCGAACATGTTTCCCAGGGTCAAGAAGAACCAAGTGACCAGTGTCCAGCGCCGGGTGCTGCGGATCCACTCGTCCCCCAATCTCCCCGTGATCAATGCCGCCATGGCAAAGGCAAACGGAATTGTGAACCCCACGTAACCAATGTAGAGAGTCGGAGGGTGAAAGAACATGCCCGGGTTCTGCAGCAGAGGGTTGAGCCCATGGCCATCGGGAGGCGGCACGGGAACCGGTGTAAACGGGTTCGAAAAGAAATTGAGGACTGCTAGAAAGAAAATCGAGACGCCCATGTTGGTGGCCATCACGTAAGGCATGAGTTCCCTGTGCCGGTAGCGGTTTTGCAGGGTCACAACGGCTACAAAGATGGAGAGCATGAAGCTCCAGAACAGCAGTGAGCCGTCCTGCCCGCCGTATAGGGCCGATACCTTGTATGCGAGGCCCTGGCCCTTTCGAGAATAGTTCATCACATAGGCCAGGCTGAAGTCGTCCCGCAGGAAGGCCGCCAGCAGTGCCAGAGTGGAAACCCCGAGGAGGAAGGCAAGGGCCAGGGAGGCCTGCTCCGAGGAGCGCACCAATTCAGGCCGTTTTTTCAGATGCCCCAGCAGCGCCGCCGCCCCCGCATAGGCAGCCACAGCCAGTGACAGGAGAAGGGAAAATTCTCCAAGGGTGTTCATGAGGATCTCCTTCAAGCCTCAATTGCCATAGGGGTTGCGATAGCTCGGCACGCTGACCCGGAAGTGAGCAGCAGCGGGAAGCTGTTGCACTGAAGTGTGAAAGGGAACACTCCCGCGAGGCGGAATCCCCTCGATCTGGGCTTTGCTTTCCCCGACCTTCTCGTGGGAGCTGCTGAAGAACTCCACTTGAACCTCCACATGCTCCACCGGGTTTCTCAGGCGATTGGTGACAATCCCCGACACCCAGACTTTCCCACCTTCCTTGGAAAACCGGGTTTCGTTGACGCCGATCTCAGCGGACCGGGTAGAAGACCAGGCCAGATAGACGACGAAGACGACGGGAAGCAGAATCCAGAGAACTTTCTTGAATCTGCGATCTCCCCTCTCCTTGCCGCTGTTTTCCGTTTCCATGCCCTGCCCCTAAATCAAGGTCCTCACCGCTTTCTAGCAAACAAGATGCCATGGAAAAATTTCGGAACAGCACCGTAATCACTGATGAAAGAAGGAACTTGCTATTCGCCCGCGACGGCAGTGGAGCCGAAAGCGACGGCTCTTGACAATCTGGCAAAAACAGCGCAAAGACCCGCCGCCGTCTCGACATTTTGGCAAGCCAAGATTACGTCCTCGCTGTTGGAGATCCGAAGTACCGGCGCCTGATCGGCTTTGATCCGTCTCTAAGTAGAAGTTTTCTAACGTCCCTTACGAGCTTCCGGGCCCGGGCGACCGGGAGGGAGAACGGCAGGAAACTTGCATACCCGCAACCGGTGTCAGAGCTGTTTGTAATGTACCGATCCAATGGGAGGACCTACTGTGTCAGTGAAAAGCTCCAGAAGGAGATACCGCATCAATTACTGGCTGTTTTTCCCTGTTCTTGGCGCTCTGCTCCTCGCGGCCATTCCCCCGCAGGCGGAAGCCGGGCCGAAGCAACTTCCCCTTCCCACAACTCTTGGCGAGATGCGCCTGGACCACTCCCTCCAGGGACAGGAGGCCCTCAAGGATATCTTCCGCCTGCACGGCAAGACCTTTGATCTCAAGGACGGTTACGTAGGCCACTACAGCAACAAGGCTGCCAAGGCCATGGTCTGGGTGTCAGAGTCCAAGAACCAGGACCAGTCCCGGCAGCTCTTGCAAATGATGGCGGCGGAAATCCGCCGCGGGCGCGGCCCTTACAGCAATTTTCAGGAGTTTGACGTCAACGGCAAAGTCGTCTACTCCGTGGATGGCCAGGGGCAGCAACACTACTTCTACGGCTCGGGCAAGCGGAACGTCTGGCTCGCCGTGGACCCCCCAGCAGCACAGAAGGCCCTCCACGAACTTTTGATGAAAATCAAACCCTTCGAAGTAACCAAGCCATGAAGCGCCGCAGCATCTTCTGGATTGTTGTTCCGCTGGTTCTTTTGTTTCTTGGTCTGCTGGGACGCAGCACGCTGATCAAGGCCAAACAGCAACAGCGCACAGCAGAAGGCTACCAGGTCTTCGCCAAGATCCTCAAGGACAGGCGTGAGGCCCCCGAGCTTTCCCTGAAGCTCCTGGGGGGAGGGCCGGCCGACCTGCGCGAGTTCCGCGGCCGGGTCGTGATGCTCAACTTCCGGACCACCTGGTGACACAGTTGTAAACAGGAGGGTCCTTCTGTAGAAAAACTCTTTCAGGAGCACAAAGGGCACCCCGATTTTGCCCTCCTTGCCGTCGATGTGGGGGAAGCCGAGGAGATTGTGGACCGCCGCTCCCGGGAGCTGGGATGGACCTTTCCCGTGCTCCTGGACAGCCGGGGCGAAATTTCGTCCCGATACGGGATCACTGGGCACCCGGAGACCTTCCTCATCGATAAGCAAGGACGCATCGCGGCCATGGCCATTGGACCCCGCAACTGGCAGAGCCCGGAGGCCGAGCGTCTCATTACTGCTCTTGTGAAGGAGGATCAGCCCTTCTGAACCGACTGGACAGCTCCCGGTCGGCCGCGATTTGCGGAACACCCGGGCTGCCGCCATATCTACCGGACGGCAAGCCCACGGCTTCCGCGGCAGATTGTCCGCTTGCTCAAAAATCTTTTGACCTTGCCCGCCTTGGGATATAATAAGAAAAATCATCCAAAACCCAGGAATTCCGGGGACAGTTCATGGAGAAGCAAGACAAGGCACTGGTCGTGCCGGGGGAAGCTGAATCCTTTGATCGAGAAGACGCGCCGGTCCGTCCCAGCCGGAAGGCTGCCAGCAGAAGGAAGGCGGCGTGGGACAACAGCCTCAGGATCGGCTCTATCGTGGCGATCTTCTTTATCTGGTGGATCCTGAGCCTGATCTTCCCCCCTACCCTGATCCCCAAGCCATGGGAAACTCTCGCGGAGGCAGGGGCCATCATCAGCACGGGGAACTTCTTTGTGGAGATAGGGAACACGTTGCGCCGGGTTCTGGTCGGCTT
Organism: Candidatus Tectimicrobiota bacterium; assembly: GCA_016193065.1. Taxonomy (GTDB): domain Bacteria; phylum JACPSX01; class JACPSX01; order JACPSX01; family JACPSX01; genus JACPSX01. The sequence goes on from JACPSX010000269.1 coordinate 14,809, forward strand.
CGGCCTGGCCATGGCCGTCAGCATCCCCCTCGGGATCCTCATGGGAACTCTGCGTCGCATGGAGAGCTTCTTCGAGCCGCCGGTCATTCTGGGGCTCACCATGCCGGGACTCATCTGGGCCGTGCTCATGATCATGTTCTTCGGCCTGACGGAGACCAGCGCCTACGCCGCCGTGGCCATAACGATCTTTCCCATGCTGACCATCAGCATCTGGCAGGGGACAAAGTCCATTGACAAGGATCTCATCGACATGAGCAATGTCTTCCAGGCCACTCCCGTGATGAAAATCGTTGAGGTGATCCTGCCTCAGCTCATTTCCCATATCCTGGCGGCCATCCGCTACGGTCTGGGACTGGCCTGGAAAGTGGTCGTAGTGGTGGAAATGTTCGGCTTCAGCAACGGAGTGGGCTATCAGGTGGTCCGAGGCTTCAACGTCTTCTCCATGAAGACCGTGCTGGCCTGGGCCCTCACCTTCCTGATCGTCATGATCCTGATCGAGTTCGGCCTCATCGGGTGGTTCGAGCGAAGTGTGACGCGCTGGCGCCCCCGGGTCGAGGCGTGGAGGCGTTGATCCATGGCCTATATCCATGTGGATCGGGCGGTCAAGTTCTTCCCCCGGGAAGACGGCACGGAGATGCTGGTTCTGGATGGGGTTTCCTTCGATTCGAAGGCCTACGGCATTACCTGCCTGCTGGGCCCATCGGGCTGCGGCAAGTCCACCCTTTTGAACGTGATCTCGGGGCTCGAGCGTCTGGACCGGGGCCGGGTGGAGATCATCTCGAACCACCGGGATACGGGGGCCAGACCTCCGAAGCTGGGGTACGTGTTCCAGGACCCCCGCTTGCTCAGTTGGAAGCGGGTGGAAGACAACCTGATCTTCGCCCTGAAAGGGATGAAGGTGCCTCCCTCCGAATGGCAGGAGCGGGTTCACAAATACCTGGACCTGGTGGGCCTGCTCGAGTTCCGCAAGCAATATCCCCTCTATCTGTCCGGGGGGATGCGCCAGAGAATCGGACTCGCGCGCGGCCTAGTGGTGCAGCCGGAAGTTCTCCTTATGGACGAGCCCTACAGCAAGCTGGATCAGTTGACGGCCCGTAAGTTGCGGGAGGACACCCTGTCCATCTGCGCCCTCCTGAAGCAGACCACCCTTTTAGTGACCCACGACGTGGAGGAGGCCGCCTACATGGGAGACCGGATCGTGGTCATGTCCGCCCGGCCCGCGCGCGTCGTGGACATATTCGATAACCCCTTTTCGGCTCTGGAGAGAAACCTGGACGACGTGCACTTTATCGAGTTCAAGAAAAAGGTGCTCCAGACGGTCCTCAATCTCGTCAAAGAGGAGGTTTGATGATGAGAAGGCATTCCAGCAAGATCCTGATCATCGCCGCTGTGGTCCTGGTGTCCCTGTGGGGAATATCCGCTCCATATCCGAAAGTTGAGGCGGCCGAGCTCCCCTCCGTTGAAGTGGGCCTTCCCCAGGACGGGCTTTTCGGCCTGGGAGGCCAGTACATTCTGGACAAAGGCCTGGACCGCAAGAACGGGTTCATCATGAAACCGCGCTGGGCCGGCGTCCCGGAGATCCAGCGGCTTTTGGGCATACAGGCCATTTCCGTGGGATTGATGACGCCCGAGGCGGGGCTGCGGGCCAATCTACAGGGCACCCTGATCCGCTTGGTCCAGCCCTATCAGACCGCCCATATGTACGTCCTGGTCCGGAAGGATTCCCCCTACCAGAAGGTGGCAGACCTGAAGGGAAAATCCATCGCCTTGACTCCGGAAATCACCGGTCTCTACAACATGTTTGACTTCATGATGAAGAAGAGGGGCATCAACATCGAAAAGGATTTTCAGTTGAAGAAGCTCGGAGCGCCGGCCATCATCGCCGTGCTGGAAAGAGGAGAGGTGGAAGCGGGCATCATCTGGGAATCCCATGTCTCCCGGCTCCTCATGACGGGAAGATACAGGACGATCATGGGATTTCGGGATGAGCTGAACTCCCTCCTGAACACGAAAGTCTTCCCCGTGATCTGGCTGTCCGGCCTCGAACCCTGGGTCAAGGCAAACCCCGCTCTGGTCTCCAAACTGCGGGCCGCCTGGACGGAGGCCTACCGGGGTGTCCAGCAGGATGAGGCCCATTTCCGGAAGTACGCGAAACAGTTCTTTGGATTGGACAAGCCCGAGGAACTCACTCTGGCCTGGCAGCGCACCCGGGAGTTCTTGCTCCCGGCAGATTTCACCTGGCCCGATGCCTCCAGCCTGAGGGCCGCCAAGAACTATCTCCGGGAGGCTACGGAGATGGGGATGTTTTCCAAGGAGGCGGCCGGCTATATCGACAGCTTTTACGCCCCTTGATCGAGCGAAGCCTGCCTCTGGCTAGTGGAATGTCACCGAAGCTCGCTGTGTAGTAGCGTTCCGACCCCCAATCCCCCCTTTGCCAAATCCCCCCTCCGCCCCCCTTTTCCAAAGGGGGGACGGGGGG
>JACPSX010000284.1 GCA_016193065.1 Candidatus Tectimicrobiota bacterium
GCGTGACACAAGACGAGTGGGTGTATAGCTGGTGCCGCCAATGCGCACTACCCCCCTGCGGAATCAAGGCACACGTTCGGGACGGAGTGGCCGTCAAGGTGGAAGGAGATCCGCAGTGCCCCACCAATCAGGGCATGCTGTGCTCCAGGGGGCACTCCGCCATCATGACCCTCTACAACCCCTACCGGGTCAAGACCCCTCTGAAGCGCACCAACCCGAAAAAGGGCCTGGACCAGGATCCGGGCTGGAAGGAGATCAGTTGGGAGGAAGCCCTCGATACGATCTCCAAGGAGCTCCGGCGGGTGCGTGCGGAGGACCCGCGCAAGTTCGTGTTCAACAACGGCTTCGCGCGCTGCGGGAGCATGCTGGAAGGCATGGAGTTTTGCGCCGCCTTCGGCACCCCGAACTACGTGGAAGTGGACGGCCCCACCTGCTCGGTGCACTTCGGCTCTTCCCTCGTCCTGGGGAATTTCACGGGGCCCCGATTCGACGACCGCTACACGAACTACACGATCCTGATGGGACAAGGCAGTACGGCCAACGGCGGGTACGCGGCCGGCACCAGGGAGATCATGGATGCCTTGGAGCGGGGGATGAAGCTCGTCGTGGTCGACCCCCGCTGCTCCGTGGAGGCATCCAAAGGAGAATGGATCCCTATCCGACCCGGCTCCGACATGGCCTTCGTCCTGGCGCTCCAGCACGTGATCCTGTATGAAATCGGCCGCTACGACGCGGACTTCCTCAAGACCCGCACCAACGGCCCCTATCTCATCGGCCCCGACGGCCATTACGTGCGGCACAAGGCATCGGGCAAACCGTTGATGTGGGACGTCGCGGCAGGGAAAGCCAAGACCTTCGATGATCCGACCGTCCAGGACGTAGCGCTGGAAGGCGAGTACACCATGAGCGGCGTCCCTTGCCGGCCGGCCTTCCAGATCTACCGGGACGCCATGGCCCCCTACACGCCGAAATGGGCGGAAGAGAAGACCTCGATCCCGGCCGTGACCATTCGCCGGATCGCCCGGGAATTCGTCGACGCCGCCCGGATCGGTAGCACGATCACCCTCGACGGCATGGCGTTTCCGCTGCGCCCGGCTTGCCTGCAGGCCGGTCGCGGCGCCATCACCCAGTATTACGGCGGGAACCTCCACACCGCCGTCGTTCTGGTGAACATGCTGGTGGGGGCTCTGGACGTGCCCGGCGGCGGACGCGGCACCACGGGACCTCCTCACAAGAGCACTCCTCCTCCCCTGGCCCTCAAGCCGGACGCCGACGGCGTCGTGGCCCCCAAGGTGGAGGCCGTCCCGAGGGCGTTCGAATTCCCCCCGAACCAACTCGACGGCAAGACCTACATGCCGTTCTCCCATGACAACCCTCACGTCGTGTACCACGCGATCCTGCACCCGGACCAGTACCACATCGGCTACAAGCCCGAGGTGCTCATGTTGTGGGCCGGCAACCCGGTGCTCCGCATGTACCGTCCGGAGCCGGTCATCGACGCCATGCGCACCTTCAAGTTCGTCTTCGCCCTCTCCTACAGCTTCGACGAGCCCACCGAGTTGGCGGACGTGGTATTGCCCGAGACCACCAGCTTGGAGCGCTGGTCGTGCGGCGGCGGCGCGGCTCTTATCGACACCAAGGCCGGCCCCAAAAACGCCGTGGCGCGGCTCATCGCCCGGCCCGTCGTGAAGCCTCTGTACGACACCCGCCAGGTGGACGAAGTTTTCATGGAGCTCGGCCGCCGGATCGGGATCCTGTTCGGGCCCGGCGGCATCAACGACCTGTTCAACTCGGGACGGTACGCTCCCCCGAGAGTTCAGGATCCCTACAAGCTGGCCCTCGACAGGCAATACACCCCCAAAGAGATCGTGAACCTCGTGGTCAAGTCCGACTTCGGCCCCAAGGCCGACCCGGAGGCGTTGCGCAACAAGGCAAGCTGCCTCGTCAAGTACCTGCCGCACAAGCTGTTCTACCCCTACACCGGCTTCCCCGCCGGAAAGACGCGCTACCCCATTTACCAGGATTATCTCAAGCGCGCCGGCGAGGAGCTGTACGCGAACCTGAAGGCCGCCGGGGCCACGCTGCCCGGCTGGAAGCTCGACGCCATGATCGCGCACTATCAGCCCGTGCCGGTGTGGCTGGAACCCAATCGCTCGGCCCCGGCTGGCTACGACCTGTATGCGATCAACTGGAAGACGGCGCAGTTCTCCTTCGGGGCGGGCGCCACGCTGGAGAACCCTTGGCTGCAGGAAGTGTCGGCGCAATTCGACCCCTACGTGCTGGTCGTCTGCCTGAACCGCAAGACCGCGCGAGCCCGGGGGCTCAGGGACGGAGACGAGGTCTGGGTGGAATCCATGTACGGCGGCAAGGTGCGCGGCAAGGTCAAGATTTCCGACCTCTTCCACACGGAAGCCGTCGGCATCGCGGGAAATTACGGACATATCAGCAAGCAAATGAATCCCGGCGCCCGCGTGGGGATCCATTTCAACACGCTCATGTCCACGGAGCCGGGGGACATCGATCCGATCAGCGGCGGCTTCGACGGCGCCCCCAAGGTCAGGCTGTACAAGGCCTAGAAAGGAGCAGGTGAATACCATGCGTTACGGGATGGTGATTGATCTGGATCGCTGTGTGGGGTGCAACGCCTGCACGGTGGCCTGCAAGGCCGAGAACGGCACACCCCCGGGCATCTTCTGGCAACGCATGCTCTTGACCGAGCGCGGCCGCTACCCCTTCGCCCGCCTGGAGGCCACCCCCCTGCCCTGCATGCACTGCGAGGAGGCCGCCTGCGTCAAGGTCTGCCCCACCGGCGCCTCCTCCAAACGAAAGGACGGCCTCGTGCTCATCGACGCCGACAAGTGCATCGGCTGCCGCTACTGCATGGTGGCCTGCCCCTACGGCGCCCGAAGCTTCAACTCCGGGGCCCGCCCCTACTACCCCGGCAAGGGCCTCACCCCCTACGAAAAAGTGCGCTACCAGGAGCACCCCGCCGGCAAGGTCGAGAAGTGCACCTTGTGCTCGCAGCGGGTCGACAAGAAAGAGGAGCCCGCCTGCGTGGCCACCTGCATCGCCAAGGCCCGCTTCTTCGGCGACCTCGACGACCCCAACAGCGAGGTCTCCCAGCTCATCGCCCGCAAGGGCGGCTATCAACTGCTCCCCGAAAAGGGGACCAAACCCCAGGTCTACTACGTGGGAGGAGGTAAACGACGGTGGATACGCAGAGAACTGGCCAAGGCATCCTCAGCGGCTCAAGTCTCGCTCTCCTGATCCTGTTCGCGGCCGGCGTCCTGCTCTGGCTCGTGCTGGGCGCCGCCACGGGCCTGGGGGAAACGACGGCCTTCGGTCTCTACGTGGCCGCCTTCTTCGCCCTGATGGCCGCCGGGGCCGGCCTGCTCATCTTCTCGGCCCTGCCCGACACCCTGGGCTTCTCCGCCCTCCAGCCCCTCTCCGGCAAGGCCAACCTGCTGGCTCTGGCCTGCTTGGTAGGCGGGGGTCTCTTCATCCTGGCCGACGTGGGCAGCCCCCTGACCTTGTGGCGCATGCTCACCGGGCCCAACGTCTCCTCCCCCTTCGTCTGGGATCTGCTCTTCTTCGCCGCCGCCTTCGTGCTCGGAGCGGCCTTCCTGCCCGTGAGCCTGCAGAAGCGGGAGGCCAAAGGGCTCTCCTGGGTGTTGAGCCTGATCTGCCTGGCTCTGCTGGTCGTGGAGGGCTCCATTGTGGCCACGGTGTGGAGCAACCCCCTGTTCGTCGCCGGCTTCGTGGTCACGGGGCTTCTGGCCGGGGGAGCCCTCCTGCTGTGGCTCGCCCCGACCGACTCGCCGCCGGAACTCATCCGGCCCCTGTGCACCACCCTGGCCTCGCTCATCGCCGCCTGGCTCTTCTTCAGCCTCCTCGATCCCCTGACCGCCCTGTTCCTGGGCGCGACCGAGGTGGGCGAGACGGCCCGCCTGATCCTGGCCGGGCCCTACAGTCCCCTGTTCTACGTCCAGATCCTGATCCTCGGGGTCCTCCCTCTGGTCCAGTTCGCCCGCAAGAAAGAGGCCGGTCTCACCTACGGGCAGGGAGTGGCCGCGGGTCTCGTGCTCCTGGGGGTGTTCGTGGACAAGTACATCGTGCTGGTGCCCCGGCAGATGAATCCCGCCATCGCGTTCCCGAGCACCCCCTTCACGGCCGGACCCGCCTATGCCGCCACGGTGGCCGAGTGGTCCCTGACCATCGCCCTCCTGGCCCTGGTGGGACTTCTCTACACCCTGGCCGCCCGCACCATGATCCGCGAGGTCCCGGCCGCCGCTCAACTCCCCTTCGAACAGAGGAGAGTCGCCTGATAGGAGGGCAAATGAACCGAGAGGAAACGATTTCGCACCAAGAGATGGCCGACCTGGCCCGCCTGCGCAGCCAGACCTACGGCTTCCTGGGCTCGCTGTATATCCAGAGACCCGACCCGGCCTTCGTCGGGCGGCTCACGGACGGCGCCATGATCTCCCTGCTGAATTCCATGACCTGCGGGGAAGCGTCCGGAGAAATCGCAAGCGGTCTCGAGCTCGTGAAACGCTACCTGACGAGAATCCGGGAAATGCCGGCCCAGGAGATAGAGACGGAGCTGGCCGTGGAGCGCACCAGGCTGCTGCGCGGGATCAAGCCGGGCTACGGTCCTCCACCGGCCTACGAGTCCGTGTACGCGGGGTCCGACGAGCAACCGTTGATGCAGACCAGCGTGGCGGTGGCCCGAGCATACGCCGAGGCCGGCGTGGGACTGCCGGAGGAGGTGCGGGACCAGCCCGACTTCATCGGCTTCGAGCTGGACTTTCTGCGCCATCTCACGGACAAGGAGGCCCGGGCTTGGGCCTGCGGTGACCGTGGGGAAGCGTTCAAGCTTCTTGAGAAAGAGCGGGCCTTTCTGGACGAGCACGCGGCCGGCTGGATCCCGCGCTTCTGCGACCTGATGTTTCAGGACGCGAAGCTCGACTTCTACCGGGGCGTCGCCCGCCTGACCAAGGCTTTCGTGACAGACGAGGTCCGCCGGTTGGTGGATCTCCAGAATTGGGCCCGCGCTGCCCGGGCAGCATAACAGGAGGTCAAACAGATGAGTCGCATGCTGATGTTTTCCGGTCTTACTCGCAGGGCAGGCATTTGAATCGGCATGCGGCCGTGCCTTGCCGTTTATATAATTCAAGAGCTAGAAAGAACCCCTCTCAGGATTGTCACAGAGGAACCAGTTGGCCCACTCGGCAGGCATTTCCTGACCCACGCCGCGCTCCCGGGCACGGGAGTAAACCACGGACCCCACCGCGGCAAATTGCACCCCTGTGCCTTCACTGAAGAAATAATTTCTTTCCTCACTGCTTTCACGGCCCGGGGCTTTCTTGAGGAGCACATCGGTTAACGTATGGTGCTTCGGTATGACCTTGAAGAATCCCAAGGACCCTTCGCTTGTAGCGTTCATCCAGGGACGGTAGCCGGGCTCCGTATTGTGATGGATGGAAACACCGCTCAAGTAGGTGACCAGTCGCTGAAATCGTTTCAACCCTTCCGGTCCCAGTTCTCCCTGGTTCCCCAGTTGCACGCCGGTCATGTGGACACCCGGCTGATCAAGCCAGTCTGCTTTCAGGATGGGTACCCTGGCATTGGTGCACGAGGCAACGATGTCCGATCCTCGCACCACGGCCTCCGCATTGTCCAAGGCTTCCGCAGGGACCCCCGTCATCCGGGTAATCCATTCAGCAAAAGCAGTCCGGTGTCCGGCATCGGGGCTGTAAACCTTGAATTGTTCCAGCTTGCGGACGGCGGCATAAGCGAGCGCGTGGGCGTGGGCCAAGCCCCCGGAACCAATGATCCCCACGACGTTCGCATCGGGCCGGGCCATCTCCCGAGCCGCGAGGCCAGCCATGCCCCCGACTCTATAGGAAGAGATCACCCTCTGCTTCAGCAAAGCCAGCAACTCACCCGTTTCTCCGCTGAAAAGCATCATCATACTCACCCGCTCAGGACCAGGGCCACGCTGTTCCGCAGTAGGCACATGAGTCCTCAGGCGCAGGGCAAACACCGCTGGGCTGCGAATCCCCCCCTCCATGCTGACATACTGGCACATCAAACCCGACCGCGAGCGGATGTAGATGGTAGACTTGGTGCGGTTTGCCGCAGCCCCAAGCTCCTCCTGCTTGCAGGAATTCTCCAGCGACCTCAAACAGTCGTCCATGGTCAGAACCCTGCGAACGTCATCTTCGCTCAACAGCAGTGGCATGGTTTACCCCCGTTGAAAATCGATCAGCCAAATTACTGCAGCGGCCTGTCTTACCCGCTAAAACCCCAGCTCTCTCTTGGCCCTCTCGTAGAAGCTAAAGTCGCAGTAGTCCTGCCAGGGCTTCGGGTCTTTTAACTGACCGTACTTGGCCAGGATATCAACCGACGCCTTCATCCCCTCCGGGTCAATGGCTCCCTCCCCGCGAAAGACCTTGTTTCGGACAATGGTGTAGTCATAGGTCCGCCGCGCTGCCTGCTCCGTGGTTCCCTGGACATGCTTTATGAGAAGCCTGACTGCTTCTTCCCTGTTGGCCGGGTTGTTGAGCCAGCGCTGAGATTGGATCATGGCCTTCATGAACCGTGTGACGATGTCCGGGCTGCTCCTGGCAAAATCCGTGTTTACGAAGGACCCGACGAACTGCAGGTTCTTGATGACGTCCGAATATTGAGCCAGGGTTGGATAGCCCTGGTCGTTGGCCACGAAATTAAGCGGGGGGGTCAACATGGTCGCCGCGGCTCCTCCCGACTTCAGGGCAGCATAGCGATCGCCAGCCGCCCCCACCACGAGGAGCTGGTATTCCTCCTTCTTGACCCCATTCCTTTCCATAACCTCAACGAAAAGGTGGGTGAGAATGCTGCTCAAACCAGCCGTTGCGATTTTCTTTCCCTTAAGATCTTTGAGCGTTTTGATCTCGGGGAGGGTGACAATGTCGGTAACCAATGTATAGACCCTGCCGGCAATGACCCGGATCTTTCCACCCCGCTCTTGGGCTGTCATGCTGAAGTGAACCCCGCCGGAACCCAGCGGGGCGGAACCGGCCACCACGAGCCGAATCACGTCCGGGGGCTGGCGCAGGAAGATGATCTCAGGGGACAGCCCCTCTTTGGCAAAGAATCCCTTATCCATCGCCGGGTAGAGATCCCAATCCTGGGAGGAGGGAGCTGTACTCGGGAGCTTTAGGGACTGGAGCTCTGCCGCCAGGGAATGTGAAAATCCATACAAAAAGACCAGGGCAAATACGATACCTGCTAGGAGATTTGCCGTTGCTTTCATTCCTCGCCCCCTCCCTGAACTGAATCCGTGATGTTTCTGGATCGGCAGAAGCCGATTCGTTCCGCGGGCTGCAGCAGTCGCTTGCCTTCTTGCATCCCACGGAATATGGGCAGAAATCGTTGGCACGACACGAAGTTCAATGATGAGAACTGGATTTGAATACGGCGCATTATAGGTGGAGGGAGCCTATGTGTCAAGCAAGCCAGGAAGCGCCGAAAGAAGATGATGTCCACCTTTCGATTCCTCGAGAAAGGGATCCCGGTGGTATAATCACCACGGCCTCTACCGGTGTGACCTGAGGAGACCGGAAGGTGGAGTTCACCCGGACCCGAACTTCCCCGAAAAGGAGATCACGAAATGTTCATCGCATTGACACGTTATGAAGGCAACCCCGACCAGCCCATCGACGAACAGCGCCTGAACGCTATCCAGGAGGCGGCAGCCGAAATCGAGGGCTGGCTGGGCTCCATGGTCTTTCGTTCCACCACCGATCCGAAGAAAATGATGCGCATTACCATGTGGGAGTCCTTGGAGGTAAGGGACCGATTCCACGCCAGTGAAAGCGGCCGCCGGCTCGGTCTCGGTGAAGGCCCGCAGCGGGAGTATTACGAATTGGTCCGCGAGACCCGGCCCCGAAAAAAATGACGCGTGGAAGATCATCGGTCCGTGAGTGTCAATCATGGCTCTGGTAACCCCGAGCCGGGAGAAGCAAAGAGAACGAAACTGCCCTATGTCAAAGTGAAGGCAATATTTTGGGGAAACCGCCAGCAACTCATTGACAACGGGACGGCGGTCTATTTATACTGCGGGCCGATCTTGCCGGGAGC
>JACPSX010000070.1 GCA_016193065.1 Candidatus Tectimicrobiota bacterium
GTCATCGTCCTCGTCCTGCTCGTCTTGCCCGCGCTGATCAATCTGGGAGCCTACCGGGATGTGATTGAGTCCCGGATGGGGAGAGCTCTGGGAAGGCAGGTATCCGTCGGGAAGGTGGATCTCTCCCTGATCGGCGGGGTGAGATTGAGACTCGGAGACTTCGTCCTCTACCCGGTCGCAGGGGAAAATCCCCAGGTCACTCTGAGTGCCCGGGAGCTCCGGGTGCACCTTAAGTTCCTCCCCTTGCTCCTCAAGGAGATCCGCCTGGCCTCGGTCAAGATCGACACGCCCGTCGTGAGGGTGGCGGAGCGGCGCACGGCCTTTACAAGGGAGTCCTTCCCACCGGGACGACACGGGCTGCCCGCTTCAAGTGGGGAGGTGGTCAGGGTGTCTACCACCTCTGACCCCCGCCCGCCGGGACGGGAAAGTCCCGCTCCGGCCCAAGAACCCCGGGCGCCGTGGGCTGTCTGGGAAGGTGTTTCGCTGGGCAGCTTGGACATTCAGAAGGGGAGCCTGCATTATTTCACCTCGAACTCCGAACCGCTCTTCTCACTGGCCGACTTGAACCTCTCGGTGCGCAACCTCTCCTTGAAAGGAACCGTCCGGTTCAATTTAAAAACGAAGGTCTCCTACCAGGGCGAGCGGGTCTACGAATTGTCCGGCAACATCTTCCCGAACTTTTTAAATGTCCGGTCCCCGGAAGTGGATTTTTCTCTCAACTCTCCCCGCCTTGACGTGGAGAGCCTACTGCTCCTTTCCAGACTGTTTCAGCGCCTTCCTGCAGCCGCCCCTCGTGCGCCGGAGGCTGGAAAACCGGGCAGGGCTCCGCGGGATTTGTGGAGTTCTCTCATCATTACCGGGCGAATTCAGGCGGACAAGGTCTTCTACAAAGGGATCCGCATGGAAAATCTGGAAGCCAGAACCCGCCGGGAGAAGGACCAGATCAAAGTAAGCTCCCTGAGCTTCCGGGGGGCCGGAGGACTGGTGCGCGCCGAAGGGGTCTTGGGGTACGGTTCCCGGGAAGGGCAGATCTCCGTGAAGGCAAGCCTTGAGCAGGTGGAAGCTCAGACGCTGTTCACCGCCCTCCAGACTGGGCGTGCTCCGATCTCCGGACCACTCACCTTGAAGGTAGATCTCTCCAGCCCCAGGGGGGGGATTAAAAACCTGGGCGGGACCGGTTCGCTGCAGATGGGTCCCGGCCGCTTCCTGGGCCAGGAGGTGGAATCGAAGCTGCAAAACTACAGCCAGCTCATCTTCCACAAGGCGAAAACGGGGAGCCTGGTTCGGTACGAGAAGATCACCGGCAACTTGCAGGTGGGAGGGGAGCGGGTGACGACCCAGAACCTCACGGGGCAGTGGCCAAGCTTTCGGGTCGTCGTGCGCGGCTCCATGGATTTTCAAGGCCTGCTCGATCTGCGGGCCGGCCTGTATTTCCCCGACCAGGGAATTTTGCACCTCCAAGTACAGGGGCCCATCTCCGGGCCTTCCCTGAAGCCGGACCTGGGGGAAACCGCCCGGGAGGCAGGTAAAGGGAGCAGAGAAATCCAGAAGGGGATCCGGGGAACTTTTCAGAAGCTGCTGCGGTCTCTTACTCCATAGAGGAGGGGACATGGGGTTTCGCCGCATCCATCTCATCGCCGTTTTCCTGCTGGGGTTTTTGTGGGCCCAATCCGCTCCGGCCCAGAACCTGCAGGACCGGGTGATCGAGCACCGTCTAAAGAACGGCCTCGTCCTTCTTCTCCTGGAGCGTCACGGATTTCCCACGGTAGCCACCTCGATCCGGGTTAAAGCCGGCGGGGTGGACGAACTCCCGGGAAGCACGGGGCTCGCCCACATGGTGGAGCACATGCTGTTTAAAGGGACGAAAACCGTCGGCACCCGGGACTTCGAGAAGGAAAAGCCACTTCTGGAACAGATCCAGAAGCTGGGCAACGCTCTCGATCAAGAGGAACGCAGGGGCAATTCGGCGGAAGTCCCCCGTCTCAAGACAGAACTCAAGAGGGCCCAGGAGGAACACCGCAAGCTCATCGTCAAGGACGAATTTGCCCGGATTTACGGAGAGAACGGCGGGGTGGGCTACAATGCTTCCACCAGCAAAGACCTCACCACCTACATCGTGAGCCTGCCCGCCAACCGCCTGGAGTTGTGGGCCCGACTGGAAGCAGACCGCATGGCCAATCCGGTCCTGCGGGAATTCTTCACGGAGCGGGACGTGGTCCTGGAGGAACGCCGCCGCGGGGTAGAGTCCGTCGGCTCCTCCCGCCTGTACCAGGAGTTTCTCGCGGCCTCTTTTCAGGCCCATCCTTACCGGCTCCCGGTGATTGGCTGGGAATCGGACGTGCGCTGGCTCACCCCGGAGAAGCTGTCCCGGTTCTTGCAAACCTACTATGTCCCCAACAATGCGGTGATCGCCATCGTGGGGGACATCAACCCCAGGGAAGTCATCGACCTGATCGAGAAGTACTTCGGGCCCATTCCGGCCGGCCCGACTCCACCTCCCGTGGTCCTAGAGGAGCCCCCCCAGAGAGGGGAGCGCAGGGTGCAGGTCGTCTTTGAGGCGGAACCCTCGATCTACATCGGTTACCACAAGCCCAACATTCCCGCCCGGGAGGACTACGTCTTTGACGTGATCGATGCGCTGCTGACCGACGGCAGGACTTCCCGCCTCTATCGCACCCTCGTGGAGGACAAGAAGATCGCCTATTATGTTTCCACCTCTCCCGGAACTCCCGGAGCCCGCTACCCCAACCTCTTTGTCCTGCGGGCAGCCCCGCGCTACCCGCACACGACACGGGAGCTGGAGGAAGGGATCTATGCAGAAATTGAAAAGCTCCAGCGCGAGCTTGTGACGCCCCGGGAGCTGGAAAAGATCCGCAACCGCCTGGAGGTCAATTTCCTTAGGGGCCTGAGATCCAACAGCGGCCTGGCCAGCCAGATCTCCTACTTTCAAACCATCACCGGGGACTGGCGCTATATCTTGAACCACCGCCGGATTCTCGGCACCGTGACTCCAGAGGAGATCCGGGAAGTGGCCCGCAAATATCTGATCCCGGAAAACCGCACGGTCGCCGAGTTGCTGCGCCCCAAGCGAAGCGACGGACCTAAGCCATGAAGGGCTTCGGAAGCTCCCCAAGAAAAATTTCTCCTTTTCTCCTGGCGGCCCTTCTGGGACTTCTCCTGAGCAGTTGCGCGGCCCCGCGGCTGGACTTCCCAGCGGTTTCGGACCTGCGCTACAAGCCCATCCAATGGACTCCCCTGGAGCCCGAACGGCGGGTCCTGAAAAACGGCCTGGTCCTCTACCTGCTCGAGGATCACGAGCTCCCCCTGATCAACATTTCGGCCACGATCCGGGTGGGATCCGTGTATGAGCCCGCAGATAAAGTCGGCCTGGCCTCTCTGACAGGCTCCACCATGCGCGCAGGGGGAACCGCGTCCTTCTCCCCGGAAGAGATGAACCAGACTTTGGAGTTCCTGGGGGCCTCGGTGGAGAGTTCCATCGGCACGGAATCAGGCCAGGTCTCCATGGGAGTTCTCCGCAAGGACCTTGACCTGGGGCTCCGGATCTTCGCGGACGTCCTGCGCCGTCCGGTTTTCGGCCAGCAGTGGGTTGATCTGGCCAAGAACCAGGCCATCGAAGGGATCCGCCGCCGCAACGACAACCCGGGCGGAATCGCCCAGAGGGAGTTTGCCCGGCTCATTTATGGAGATCACCCCAACGGGCGCCTGTCCACTGTGCAAACGATTCAGAATATCACCCGCCAGGACATGATCGACCTTCAGCGACGCTACTACCACCCAAACCAGGTGATCCTGGGGATCACGGGAGATTTTCAAACCGAGGAGATGGTCGCCAGGATTTCTGAAACCTTCTCCAACTGGGAACCGGACTCGGTGGTCTATCCCCCGGTTCCACCGGTTCCCCGGGAGATCTCCCCTTCCGTGAACTTCATAAACAAAGAAGGAGGTCAGGCCACCGTGGTGCTGGGGCACCTGGGCATTCGTTTGAACAACCCCGACCTCTACGCTCTGCGGGTCATGAACCACATCCTCGGAGGCGGCGGGTTTAACTCCCGGTTGATGCGGGAGATCCGTTCTGACCGGGGGCTGGCCTATTCGGTCGGGAGCTCGCTGGGAGCCGGGGTGCGGGATCTGGGGACCTTTCGCGTCTCGGGAGGAACAAAACCCCAGACGGCCGCCGAGATGATCTCTCTCATGATCAAGAACCTGCGGGGGATCCAAAAAGACGTCACTCGGGAGGAGGTGGAAGCAGCCAAAGAATCCATCGTCAACTCCTTCCTGTTTACCTATACGTCCAAGTCGGCCGTCGTGGACCAGCAAATCTTCCTGGAGTTTCATGATTTGCCCCGGGACTACCTCCGGACCTATCCCGAAAAGATTTCCCGCGTCACTCGCGAAGACGTCCTGCGCGTGGCCGGGCAATATCTGCACCCCGATCGCCTGATCCTCCTCGTGGTGGGGGATGACAAGAAATTCGACCGCTCCCTGAGCGACTTTGGAGCCGTTCGCACGATCCGTCTCGACGAACCCCTCCCGGCAACGGCCCCCTGAAAGGCCAAGGAATCGGTCTCCTATGAGCGCTCCCCGGCTGTACCTCATTGACGGCCAATCCTACATTTACCGCGCCTACTTCGCCATCCGCCAGTACCTGTCCACAGCAGCGGGACTGCCGACCAATGCAATCCTCGGCTTCACGAACATGCTTCTGAAGGTCCTGAGGGAGGAAAAGCCCGATCTGCTGGCCGTTGTCTTCGATCCGAAAGGTCCCACACGCCGGCAGGAAGTCTTTGAATCCTACAAAGCCCAGCGCCCCTCCATGCCCCCCGACATGGCCCGGCAGATCCCCTACATCCACCGCGTGGTGGATGCCTTGCGGATTCCAAGGTTACAGATCGAGGGGCAGGAAGCAGACGATGTGCTGGGAACCCTGGGGGTTCGGGGTGTGCACGAGGGATATCAGGTAACTCTGGTCACCGGGGACAAGGACATGCTCCAGATCGTGGGGCCCAACGCGGTGGTCCTGGACACGATGAAAGGGAAGGTCTACACGGAGAAAGAGGTCATCGAGCGCTTCGGAGTGGAGCCCGGCCGCGTGGTCGAGGTCATGGGTCTCATGGGGGATTCCATCGACAACATCCCCGGAGTGCCGGGGATCGGCGAGAAGACCGCGATAAAGCTGATCCGGGAATTCGGTACCCTGGAGAACTTGCTGGCGAACCCGGACCGGGTGAAAGGGGAAAAACTGCGTGAGAGCCTGAAAGAGTATGCGGAGCAGGCCCGCTTGAGCCGCACGCTGTGCACCGTGGAGACCGACCTGCCCGTCGATCTCCCTCTGGAGTCCCTGCGGGTCCAGCCTCCGGACCGCCCTGCTCTTCTGAGCCTGCTCCGGGAACTGGAGTTCTCCAACCTGCTCAAGGAATTCGCCGCGGAGCCGGCTCCCGCCCCAGTTTCTTTACCGGCAGAGGAGGAGCGGATCTCCTGGCCTTCTTTCCGGGAAACACTGAAAAGCCCGGCCGGATTCGCTTTCGAGATTGTCAATGGGACGAGTGCCACGCCGCAATTTGCCGTGGCCGTCTCGGGAGATTCCTCCCATATGTTGGGTGAGGATCTCACCTCGGACCCGGCGGTTCTCAAAGATTTCAGAGCTCTCCTGGAAGACCCGGATCTCGCGAAGATCTGTCACGATGCGAAGGGAAAGTACCGGACTCTGGCCCGGCACGGGATCCACCTGCGCGGGGTCTGCTTCGATCCCATGATTGCCGCCTATCTCCTGAACCCGGCCAAGAACCGCTACGATCTCCCTCAACTGGCTGTGGAATCCCTGGGAGTTTCCCTGGCAGAGGAAGGGAAGGGAGGAGTCAGCGCCGTAGAGGCCCGGCGGCGGGCTGCGGCCGTATTCAAGCTGCGGGAGGTCCTGTCGGAACCTTTGCGGGAGAGCGGGCTCAATGAGCTTTTCTACGAGGTGGATCTCCCCCTGGCCCGGGTGCTGGCCCGCATGGAGGAGTGCGGGGTCAAGGTGGACATGGACCACCTGCGTGAGCTTTCCAAAAGGATCGAGATCGATCTGGAACAGATCGTTTCCCGGATTTATGCCCTGGCCGGCACGGAATTTAACATCAATTCTCCGGTTCAGCTTCGGGAGATCCTCTTCGAGCGCCTGGGGCTCAAGCCGGTCAAGAGAACCAAGACGGGGTACTCGACGGACATGGAGGTTCTGGAGAAGCTGGCGGAGCATCACGAGCTGCCCGCGGAAATCCTCTCCTACCGCCAGCTCGCCAAGCTCAAGTCGACCTACATCGATGCCCTCCCCACCATGGTGGATCCCCGGACAGGCCGCATTCACACCTCCTATAATCAGACCGTGGCAGCCACGGGGCGCCTGAGCAGCAGCGATCCGAACTTGCAAAACATCCCGATCCGCACGGAGCTGGGCCGGGAGATTCGCAAGGCGTTTGCAGCGGAAAAGGGCTTCCTCCTCCTGTCCGCGGATTATTCCCAGATCGAGCTTCGAATCCTGGCTCACGTTTCGGGGGACGAGGCCATGCTGGAGGCCTTCCACCAGGGCGAGGACATTCACGCCCGCACGGCGGCCGAGGTCTTCGGAGTGGACCCTTCCGGAGTCACCCCCGACATGCGGCGGGTGGCCAAAACCGTGAACTTCGGTATCCTTTACGGTCTGAGCGTCTACGGGCTGGCCAGCGGCTTGAACCTGTCCCGGGAAGAAGCCCGGGCCTTCATTGAACGCTACTTTGAGCGCTATCCCGGGGTCAAAGCCTACATTGAAAAAGTAAAGGGCGATGCCGCCCGGCGGGGATATGTGACCACACTGATGAACCGGCGCCGCTACCTCCCTGAGATGGAGAGCCGCGACCGCAACGTGCGCGAGCTGGGGGAGCGGTTGGCCATCAACAGCCCAATCCAGGGGAGCGCCGCGGACATCATCAAGGAAGCCATGATCCGCATCGAGCGAGAGCTGGAAGAGCAGCAGCTCTGCGCCGCCATGATCCTCCAGGTCCACGACGAGGGACATACATACAGGAAGAAATTGGAACGAAGCTCACTAGGCTCCTCCGTCATTCCGGCGAAGGCCGGAATCCAGGGGAACCACTGGACCCCGGCTTCCGCCGGGGAGGCGCAGGACACAATAGGAGGGACGGGAGGCAGCTATGAAGTCGGTGGGGTTTATGGGACTGGGGCTCATGGGGAAACCCATGGCCCAAAACATCCTGAAGGCGGGCTACCCGCTCACCGTCTACAACCGCACCCGGGACAAGACCCGCGAGCTGGAACAAGCGGGAGCCAAGGTTGCGGCCACTCCCCGCGACGCGGCGCGCGGCGCGGACGTGATCATCACGATGGTCTCCGATCCACCGGCCGTGCGGGAAGTAGTCCTCGGTCCGGAAGGAGTTGTCCAAGGTGCTCGCCGCGGGGCACTGCTGATCGACATGAGCACTATCTCCCCCGCGGACACCTGCTCTCTGGCCGCCGAGATCGAGAAGTCCGGGATCGCTCTTCTCGATGCTCCCGTCTCCGGAAGCGTGCAGGGAGCCAGCGATGGAACTCTGGCGATTATGGTCGGCGGCGAGCGTGCTCTCTTCACAGAGTCGGAGCCCCTGCTCCGCACCATGGGGGACAAGATCTTCTATACCGGGCCGCAGGGGAGCGGCTCGGCCATGAAGATGGTGGTCAATCTGGTCGGAGCGGCGGCGTTGATCGCTCTCGGCGAGTGCCTCGTCCTGGGCGCCAAGTCGGGACTCGACCCCAAGCAGATCATTCAGGTTCTGGAAGCCAGCGCCATGCGCTCGGCCCTGATCTCACTCAAGGGGCCCAGGATGTTGCGCCGCGACTTCTCGCCTCAATTCCCCCTGAAGCTCATGCACAAGGACCTGGGGTTGATCCTCGCCACCGCGGCCCGGGAAGGAATTTCTCTGCCCGTCACGGCCTTGATCAAGGAGTTTTATCAGGTGGCGTGCAGCCGCAACCAGGGCGACCTGGACTATTCGGCCATCCTCACGATCCTGGAGCAACTCAACGGGGTCACCGTAGCGGGACATGATTGAGAAAGACGAGATCCTACGCCGCTTAGAATCCCTCTCCCGTCCCCTGACCCTCAAGGAATTGATCCATCACTTTCGTGTCCCCTCAGAGAAGCGCCCGGCCTTCCGCCGGCTCGTGCGGGAGATCGGCCGCGAAGGGCACCTGATCCGGGTGGGGGGAAACCGCTACAGCCTGCCCGGTCCCCTGAAACTTGCCACCGGAAAAATCCAGATTCACCCTGAAGGGTACGGGTTTCTCACTCCCGAAGGAAAAAAAGGGAGCGACATCCACATTCCGGAGCGCTTCACGGGCGGGGCCATGGACGGGGACAAGGTTCAGGCGCAGGTGGAGGGCTCCGGTCGCTACCGGAAGAACACCGGGCGCGTGGTGCGCATCCTGGAGCGGGCCCACACCTCCGTGGTCGGGGTGCTGGAGCCGCGGGGCAAGTCCTTCGTCCTCATCCCCCAGAACCGCCGCCTCGGCGAAGTTCAGATCCTGAAGAAGGACAGCGCGGGAGCTCGCCGGGGACTCGCCGCCGTCGCCGAGATCCTCGATTACCCGGAGCAGGGAAACCTGGCCCAGGGCCGGGTCACGGAGGTGCTCGGCGACCCCGAGGGCCCCGACGTGGGGGTGGAGATCGTCCTGAGGAAATACGGCATCCCGGGCCCCTTCCCGGAGCGGGTTCTCAAGGAGGTGGCTTCCTGCCCCCAGAAAGTCCTCCCGGAAGACTTCGCCGGCCGCCTGGACTTGAGGGATCTGGTCACCTTCACAATTGACGGGGAAACCGCCCGGGACTTCGATGACGCCGTCTCCATAGAGAAAACCCCGGGGGGCGGCTACCGTCTCGGAGTCCACATCGCCGACGTGGGCCACTACGTTCGGGAGGGGTCCCTGGTGGACCGGGAGGCGCAAAACCGCGGCAACAGCGTCTACTTCCCCGATCGGGCCATCCACATGCTCCCCGAACCGCTCGCGGCGGGGATCTGCAGCCTGAAGCCCGACGAGGATCGCCTCACCCAATCCGTGTTCCTCGACTTGGATTCCCGCGGAAATGTCCTGGGTGCCCGTTTCGCCGACGCCGTCATCCGCAGCCGACAACGCTTCACCTACACGGTCGTCGCCAAGCTTCTCGCCCGCGGAGACCCGAGGCTGGAGAAGCAGTACGAGCCCCTGCTCCCCTCCGTCCGGACCATGGGCGAGCTGGCGAAAATCCTGCGCGAGCACCGCCTGGCCCGGGGGAGCCTCGACTTCGACCTGCCGGAGGCGGACATCATCCTGGACAGCGACGGGCAGGTGGAGAGCATCCTGCGCCAGGAGAGAAACGACGCTCACAAGCTCATCGAGGAATTCATGCTGGCGGCCAACCAGGCCGTAGCCTCCTTCATCCTGCGCCACGGGCACCCGCCAGGCGGGTACCCGGGCCTCTACCGGGTCCACGAGCCTCCCGACCCGCTCAAGATGGCCGACCTGGCCGCCTTTCTGGAGACCCTCGGTTACTCTCTCCCCGACGCCGAATCGGTCCGCCCCGGCGATCTAAGAGACGTTCTGGAAAGAGCCCAGGGGAAACCCGAAGAGCGCCTGCTGAACATGCTCGTTCTGCGCTCCCTCCGCCAGGCTCGCTATGCGGCCGAGAACCTCGGGCACTTCGCCCTGCACTTCGACGACTACACCCACTTCACCTCCCCCATCCGCCGCTACCCGGACCTGGTCGTACACCGGATCCTGCGCCGGATGCGCCGGGGGAAAGGGGAGAGACCGGCGGGCCGAGAGGCCGCCCTGGCGAATCTGGGCGCGGTCGCGGAGCACTCCTCCTGGACGGAGCGCCGGGCCGACGAAGCCGAGCGCGACCTCGTGGACTTGAAGAAGATCCAGTTCATGGGCAAGCATCTGGGCGAAGAGTTTGCGGGGCACATTTCCGGGGTGACCCGCTTCGGCTTCTTCGTGGAGTTGGAGGACTACTTCGTCGAGGGCCTTGTTCCCCTGACTTTGCTCAAGAACGATTATTATGTGTTCGATGAAGTCCGCCACACGCTGCGGGGGGAGCGCACGCGGAAAGCCTTCCGCCTGGGGGACCGGGTGCGCATCCGGGTCGAGAACACGAGCATCGAGCTGCGCCGCATCGACTTCTCGCTCTCTGAACCGGCCCGGACCGTCCAGCGGCGCCGCCGCCGTTGAATCACGCGGTTGCCCCCTGATTCCTCACTATTGACAAGGAGAAATCCTTGGGTTTAAGATGCCCGCAATTGAAACGGAGCGGGGAAGACTTTCAGCAGGAATCGAGCCTTCATGTCCAATCCAGTCGCCGTCTACCCGGGGACCTTCGATCCGCTGACCAACGGTCACATCGACATCATCCAGCGGGCTCTCTATATTTTTGACGAACTCATAGTGGCCATTGCCGACAACCCCGAGAAATCCCCCCTCTTCAGCGTTCCCGAGCGCCGGGAAATCATCGAGAAAGCCGTCAAGGATTTCGCTCCCCGGGTCACGGTAGACTCCTTCAATACCCTTCTGGTGGATTACGTGAAGCGCAAGAAGGCCAAGGTGATCATCCGGGGGCTTAGAGCCTTGTCGGATTTTGAATACGAGTTCCAGATGGCTCTCATGAACCGGGATCTCGACAAAACCGTGGAAACCGTCTTCATGATGCCCAACGTCCGCTACTCGTTCGTGAGCTCCCGGCTGGTGAAGGAGGTCTTCCAGTTCGGAGGAGATATTTCCGCCCTGGTTCCTTCCCACGTTTTTGAGGCCCTCAAGGCCAAGTACCCTCGCTAGGTTTCTCGTGGTGCCCGCCACCGGAAAGGAGAGAGTGTGCCATGTCCCTGGCCCAGCGCATCAACCGGATTCAGCCTTCCGCCACCTTGGAAATGACGGCCCTGGCCAACTCGATGAAGGCCCAGGGAATCGACGTCATCGGTCTGGCCGCGGGGGAGCCTGACTTCGACACCCAGGACCACGTCAAGGAAGCGGCCATCGCCGCCCTGAGGCAGGGGTTCACCAAGTACACTCCGGTGGGGGGGACGAACGATCTCAAGGAGGCAATCTGCGAGAAATTCCAGCGCGAAAACGGCGTCTCTTACAAGCCTGCGGAGGTGACCGTCTCTTGCGGGGCCAAGCACTCCCTCTACAACCTCTTCCAGGTCCTCTTCGAGGCCGGAGACGAGGTTTTGATCCCCTCTCCCTACTGGACTTCTTATCCCGATATGATCGTGCTCACGGACGCCAAGCCCGTCATCGTCTCCTCCACAATGGAAAGCGGCTATAAGATCAACCCGGAGATCCTCAAGCGCCACATCACCCCGAAGACCAAGGCCCTCATCCTGAACAGCCCCAGCAACCCCACAGGAGTCGCCTACAGCCCGAAAGAGATCAAGGACCTGGTGCAGACGGCCATGGACCACAATCTCACCATCATCTCCGACGAGATCTACGAGCACATCACCTTCGAAGGCTTCCAGCAGCAGTGCGTCGCCGCCTTGGGTGAAGAAGTTAAGAAGCGAACCCTCACAGTGAACGGACCTTCGAAGACCTACGCCATGACCGGCTGGCGGATCGGCTACCTGGCCGGATCCGCCGAGATCGTCTCGGCGGTCACCAAGCTCCAGGGGCAGAGCACCTCGAACCCCACCTCCATTGCCCAGAAGGCCACCGTGGCCGCTCTCAAAGGGCCCCAGGATGAAATTCGCCGCCGCTGCCAGGAATTCGAGCGCCGCCGCAACGTGGTGGTGGAAAAGCTGCGCACGATGCCGGGCGTGAGCGTGGTGAAACCCGACGGCACCTTCTACGCCTTCCCGCGCTTCGACGGGGCCTTCGGCAAGCGGTATGGGGACAAGGTGATCAACAGCTCGGGAGACCTGGCCACCTACCTTCTCAAGGAAGCCCAGGTGGTGACCGTTCCCGGCGATGCCTTTGGTGACGACCGGGCCTTGCGCCTCTCCTTTGCAACTTCCATGGAAATCATCGAGGAAGGTCTGAAGCGCATCGGCACCGAGCTGCAAAAGCTCTCCTGAACCTGCGGCTCCCGTTCGTCTGCTTTTTTCCCCTCATCCTCCTTCCTCCCTGTGCGGGGAAAGGTCGGGATGGGGAAAGTTGTTGTTCCCTTTTTGTTCATCCTCCGATAATTTTCCTTGCCACAAGGGCCTGCGGCACGACAAAATTAAACGGAGGGTGATACCTTGGAGGAGGCCGCAAACAGTGTGTGGGATGTCCTGGCGGCAGCCATCGAGACCTACAAGGATCCGGGCAAGCCGTTTCCTGCCAACCTCCGCCGGAACCCGCGGATTTTTCCATGAGGCATGACATTACAAAGCGAGGAGGGGAAAACGATGCGAACGGTTAAGAGGGTAGGCTCTTCCCTGGCACAGACCCTGTCGGTGGTTTTCCTTTTGTTGGCAACGGGCTGTGTGAGTCCCCAGACGCTCCAGCCGCTGGCTCAACAGAATCGCACGAATATCGCGAACTACGGATCCAACGTGGAAGCGATGAGGATCGCCCTCCGAAAAGAGGTGGCATTGCATGCCGCCCTTCAAGTGCACG
>JACPSX010000285.1 GCA_016193065.1 Candidatus Tectimicrobiota bacterium
CCGATGACTATTCCGGGTTCGCCCCGAATGGTCTCAAACTGGCCCAGCGGGTGAGAGAAGACTTCGGCTTCCGCCGGCAGAGAGAGCAAGGTAAAAAGAGCGAACAGGGGGAGAACTCGGGACACGATTCGTCGCCACAGAAAGAAGCCGGAAAGCGGGCACGGGTCTCTTGCGAAAACAGGCACGATGCCCCCCCTTACAACTCTCTGACCGGGACCCTTCCCGAAAAAGAACGGCTCAACAAACAGGAAAGGGGTGTACTGCTGACTCCCTAGATTTATCCAGGAAGTTTCTTGCTGATCACCTGCAGGCGGATCAAGGCTTTTTGGAGGGCGACCTGAGCCCGTTCGAAGTCCACGGTGTCCTCGCCCCCGGCCAGCCGCTTCTCGGCCCGCCGGCGGGCCGCCTCGGCCCGTTCCCTGTCAATCTCTTCGGCCTTCTCGGCAATCTCGGCCAGGATCGTGACCGACTCGGGCTCCACCTCCGCGTAACCCCAGGCAATGGAAAGGTAGTGGCGCTCACTGCCTTTGCGGTAGCAAACCTCGCCAATTCCCAGGGAGGAGAGAAACGGCGTATGGCCCGGCAGGACTCCGAACTCGCCCAATGTACCCGGCGCCGTCACTTCATCCACGCGTTCCTCAACCACCAGCCGGTCCGGCGTGACGATCTGGAGGGATAGGATCTCCGCCATGATCTCCCTTACACCCTGCCCGCTTTGAGTTGCTCGGCTTTCTGCACGACCTCTTCCAAATTGCCCACCATGTAGAAGGCCTGCTCCGGAATCTGATCCATGTTCCCCGAGATGATCTCCTTAAACCCCGCGATGGTCTCCTTGACGGGGACGTAGCGGCCCGGCTTGCCGGTAAAGGTCTCGGCGACGTGGAAAGGTTGGGAGAGGAAACGCTGGATCTTGCGGGCCCGGGCGACGACGAGCTTGTCATCTTCGGAAAGTTCGTCCATTCCCAGGATGGCGATGATGTCCTGGAGATCCTTGTAGCGCTGCAGGATTTTTTGCACCTCCCGGGCCACCGAGTAGTGCTCCTC
The DNA here is from genome assembly GCA_016193065.1 of Candidatus Tectimicrobiota bacterium. Lineage (GTDB taxonomy): Bacteria > JACPSX01 > JACPSX01 > JACPSX01 > JACPSX01 > JACPSX01. Next base: position 1,045 of record JACPSX010000285.1, read on the forward strand.
CCCCACGACCCGAGGGTCGAGGATGCGGGAAGTGGAATCCAGCGGATCCACCGCCGGGTAAATGCCCAGCTCGGCGATTTGCCGGGAGAGAACCGTGGTGGCATCCAGGTGGGAAAAGGTCGTAGCCGGGGCCGGGTCCGTCAGGTCGTCGGCGGGGACATAGATCGCCTGCACCGACGTCACGGACCCCTTCATGGTCGAGGTGATCCGCTCCTGGAGGTTGCCCATCTCGGTGGCCAGGGTGGGCTGGTAACCCACGGCCGAAGGCATACGCCCCAGAAGAGCGGACACCTCGGACCCCGCCTGGGAGAACCGGAAGATGTTATCGATGAACAGGAGAACGTCCTGCCCTTCCACGTCGCGGAAATATTCGGCCACCGTGAGGCCCGTAAGCCCCACCCGCAGCCTGGCCCCGGGGGGCTCGGTCATCTGACCATAGATGAGGGCCGCCTTGTCGATGACCCCCGAGTGTCTCATCTCGAGCCAGAGGTCGTTCCCCTCGCGGGTGCGTTCCCCCACCCCCGAGAAAACGGAAATCCCCCCGTGGTGGATGGCGATGTTGTGGATGAGTTCCATGATGATGACCGTCTTGCCGACTCCGGCGCCGCCAAAGAGGCCCGTCTTCCCCCCCTTTGTGTAAGGCTCCAGGAGGTCGATCACCTTGATCCCGGTTTCCAGCATCTCGGTGCTGGTGTCTTGATCGTCAAAGGAAGGGGCCGGACGATGGATGGGGTAGCGCTCCTGATATTTGACGGGTCCCATGCCGTCCACAGGCTCCCCCAGGACATTCAAGATCCGCCCCAGGACTCCGGTGCCCACGGGAACGGAAATCGGCGCCCCGGTATCTATGGCCTTGAGACCCCTCATCAGGCCCTCCGTGGGCTCCATGGCCACCGCACGCACCGTGTTCTCCCCCAGGTGCTGGGCGACTTCCACGATGATCTCCGTGTGGTTCTGCCCGTCCTTCCCGTTCACCGGGCGCAGGATCTTCACGGCGTTGTAGATGGTGGGTAGCTTCCCGAACTCAAACTCAATATCCACTACGGGCCCGATGACCTGGGTTATTTTCCCTTCGTTCATCTCACTCCTCCACGATACTGAGAGGCTACCTCAGGGCTTCCGCGCCGCTGACGACCTCGATGAGTTCCTTGGTGATGGAGGCCTGCCGGACCTTGTTGAAGTAGAGAGTCAGGCGCTGGATCATGTCGGCCGCATTTTCCGTGGCCGCTTCCATGGCCGTCATCCGCGCCCCCTGCTCGCTGGCCGCAGACTCCAGTAGGGCCTGGAACACTTGAACCTCCACATGCTTGTTGAGCAGGTGGTCGAGCAGCGCGTCCACCGAGGGCTCGTAGAGGTAGTCGATGATGGCCTCCTCCGGGTACCCGCCTGGCGGGTGTCCCGCTTGGCGGGTGTCCCGCTGCGGCACGAAGGGGAGCAGGCGCTGCACGGTCAGGCGTTGCTGCAGGACCGACTTGAACTCGTTGTACACGAGGTAAATCTCATCCACCGTGTCCTGGGTGTAGGCCTCCACGAGTTTCTTGCCGATGTTGCTGGCCTGCGCGAACGTCAGATTCCGGAACAGGTCCGTGTGGGTTTCCCGGATGGGATAGGTGCGGCGCTTGAAGAAATCGGCGGCCTTCCGGCCGATGATCAGCAGGCTTTTCTCGCTGAAGGGCTCCTCCTCCAAGAAGGCCACTGTGCGCTTGATCACGTTGGCGTTGAAGGCCCCGCACAGCCCTCGATCCGCGGTGATCACCACGACCAGGGCCCGTTTTCCCTCCCGCAAGCTCAGCAAGGGGTGGCGGTCCCGGTTCACCCTCAGGGCCAGGGAGTTCACCACATCGGCAATCTTGTGGGCGTAGGGGCGCGCCGAAAGCATGCGGTCCTGGGCCCGGCGCAGCTTGGCGGCGGCCACCATCTTCATGGCTTTGGTGATCTGTTGGGTACTGCGCACGCTGGAGATGCGGCGCCGGATGTGTCGCAGGCTCGGCATTTACGCTGGCCTTTCCGCCGCCTCGGCCCTGGGGGCAAGCCCTTCTTGGGTCAGGAACTGTTCTTTAAACTCCTCGATGGCCTGCCGCAGCTTCCCTTCCATTGCCTCATCGAGGTCCTTCTTTTCGACGATTTCGCGACCCACCTGGGGGTAGCGGTTCTCCATGAACGCGTAGAACTCTTTTTCAAATTTCCGGCAGGCTTCCACCGGCACATTGTCGAGGTACCCGCTTACCCCCGCATAGATCAACATGATCTGCTTTTCCACCGGCAAGGGTTCGTATTGACCCTGCTTGAGGATCTCGACCATCCTCTGCCCCCTGGCCAGTTGCGCCTGGGTCGCCGGGTCGAGTTCGCTGCCGAACTGGGCGAAGGCGGCCATCTCCCGATACTGCGCCAGATCCAGGCGCAGGCTCCCCGCGAAACGCTTCATGGCTTTGATCTGGGCCGCTCCGCCCACCCGGGAAACCGAGAGCCCCACGTTGATCGCAGGGCGGACGCCGGCGTAAAACAGATCCCCTTCCAGGTAAATCTGCCCGTCCGTGATGGAGATCACGTTGGTCGGGATGTAGGCGGAGACGTCACCGGCCTGGGTCTCGATGATCGGTAGGGCCGTTAGGGATCCACCCCCGAGCTTTTCGTTGAGCTTGGCGGCCCGCTCCAGGAGCCGGGAATGCAGATAGAAGACATCCCCCGGATAAGCTTCCCGCCCCGGGGGCCGGCGCAGCAACAGGGAGAGCTGGCGGTAGGCGGCGGCTTGCTTGGAGAGGTCATCGTAGATGACCAGGGCGTGGCGTCCGCTGTCCCGGAAGTACTCCCCCATGGCACAGCCCGCGTAAGGCGCAATGTACTGCAGCGGGGCCGGGTCACTGGCCGTGGCCGCAACCACGATGGTATAGTCCATCGCGCCGTTATCCTCCAGGGCCTTCACGACCCGGGCCACCGTGGAGCGCTTCTGCCCTGTCGCCACATAGATGCAAAAAACCCCCGTCGTTTTCTGGTTGATGATCGCGTCGATGACGATGGCGGTCTTGCCCGTTTGCCGGTCCCCGATGATGAGCTCTCTTTGCCCCCGGCCGATGGGGATCATGGAGGCGATGGCCTTGATCCCGGTCTGCAAGGGTTCGTTCACGGGGAGGCGGTCCACCACGCCCGGGGCCAGGCGCTCGATGGGGGCGTTTTGCTTGGAACTGATCGGCCCCTTGCCGTCCAGGGGCTGGCCCAGGGGGTTGACCACGCGTCCGACCAGGGCCTCGCCCACGGGTACTTCCACAATGCGGCCCGTCATGCGGACCTCGTCGCCTTCCTCGATCAGGCGATCATCTCCCAGGAGAACACACCCCACGTTGTC
>JACPSX010000009.1 GCA_016193065.1 Candidatus Tectimicrobiota bacterium
AACCATGGAGCCGAGTACTCCCTGTAGGGCCAGTCGACCACGTATCCTGGAAAAGGATAAAAAGCCGAAGCTGTCCACTCCCAGACATTTCCGATCATCTGACGACAACCAAAAGCACTATCCCCAAGCGGAAATGCCCCGACGTCAACACAACCCAGAAAGCGAGAATCCAGGTTGGCATGTTCAGGAGAGGGGGGTTCATCTCCCCAAGCATACCTTCGCTTGTGCGCTGTGATTCTTTTGCCATCAGGGGTGGGCTCTGCACTAGCTGCCATTTCCCACTCTGCTTCGGTAGGAAGGCGTCTACCTGCCCAGTTACAATAAGCCTCAGCTTCGTACCAATTCACGTGGATGACAGGCGCATGCTCTTCAAGCGGAACGAGTTTGTTAAAGTGTCTGCGCAGCCAACCTTTCCCTGCACGTTCCCAATAAACAGGATGTTGAGCACCCATCTTCACACGCCATACCCAGCCTTGATGACTCCAAAGTTCACGCCGCAGATATCCTCGGTCTTCGACAAACTGGACAAACTCCGCATTGGTCACGGGGGCGCGGGCTATTTTGAAAGGAGGCACTTCCACGGGATGGGCCCATTTCTCATTGTCCCACACAAACGGCAAGTCCGGCGTAGCGCCAAGCTGAAAAGTCCCCCCGGGTATTTCGACGTCACCGGGCAGTGGCCCGCTGCGGATCTCAGCCAAGGCGGATTTTCTCTCGGCGATGCTCAGCGGGGGTTCAGGGTACTCCAGAGTCTGCCGCATATAAGTAAAGGCCTCCCCGTGCATATCTTCATGAAGAACGGAAAGGAGAAATAAATAATTTTCCTGAGCCTCAGGCTCATGGGAACCGAGCCGATCAACAACCTGCTCAAACACCCGGCGCATATAAGCTAAAGTTCCTTCTCTCGAAGGGAGAGGTAGGTCCCAGCGGTCATCATGATCCACCTTAAACGAATCGTAGAGGTGCTCGGCCCCTTCCAAGAGAAATCGGCCCGAACCAAGTACGCGAAGGAGAAACACATCATAGAAGAAAGCCACATGTCCCAATTCCCAGCGGAATGGGTTCACTATTTCCATTTTTGGGACAATCAATTGGTCGTCCTCCAGATCGGCGACCAATTCCAGTGTACGTTGACGAGCATCCTTGACCAACTGGAACAATTGCTCGGCCGGAAGCTTGAATTGTTTGCTCATTGGACTTCTCCTCAGAGATTTCTATTAGAGGCTACGGAAGCTTTGACTTACAGTACTTCCAAGCCCTGACATACCCCTGGACCACCCGATTTTTGCTGCTTCCCGTTGGGACGTCCAGTACCATAATCTCAGGTATATGCTTCACAACGCATTCTCCTCCAGATCGTCGAGATTTTTCCCTACCGCTGCCCGCCCGGCCAGGTCAGCATCGGCATGTTGACGACGATACCGGGCCGCTCGATCGTCACTTCGCCTCTGGCCTCTGCTTCTTTGACCGCTGCGGCAGACTTGAGCACACGCGCGGATTTCTCTTCTTTCCAGACGATGAGGTTCAGTGCACGCAACGGGCTGTAACCCTGCATATTCGGGGGATAATCGAACACGTCCGGCTGGAACCCGAAAGGCCCCCCGCCTTTGACGCCGTTGGTGAAGACGTAGACATTCGCGAGCGTCACTTCGGGTATCCGGGCAAGCGAGGGGACAACAAGGACCGGAGATTTCATCATGTCGGTCAGCATTTTGGCAACTTTGGAGTCCGACGCCTCGGTGTGAAGGAAAAGTATTTCCTCTCCTTCCGAATAACCTCTGACCGGAGGCACTGTAGGTCCTGTCACTGTGCCCATCCCGGTCATCTGGCCCGCGGCGGGGGGAGTTTTCACGAAATAGCCCGCGGCATATCCGGTGAACAGAGCCGCGAGGAGTACAGCAAATTGCGCCCACTTCCGCATTTCAGTCCCCTCCTATGACATGGCCAAGGCGCGTGAGGGCCTCTTCGATGGCCGTCCACTGCGCTTGGCCGTTGCGCATCGTCACCACCACTTGCTTCGTTTGAGGATCCCCCTCCACCGCTACCACGGCCGGCAGCCTTCCGAGGGTCTCCTGGATTTTGGTCACGCACCCCTGACAGTGAATGCTAGGGACCCTGAGCGTCACCCGCCGGACCGCCGCTGGAGGTTTTCCGTGCCGGGGCACCAGACGACCCCCGAAGGAGTTGAGCATGACCGCCGTCACGCTGGCGGCCATGGCCGCCATGGCCCAGGCCGGAGCGACCAGCCCGGTTGCGGCCAGGGGGACGCCCACGCCGTTGAAGCTGAACGCTATGGCCAGATTCTGCACTGTCTTCCGGTAAGACCTCCGGGCGATGTGGTAGGCGTCCACCACGGCGGTGAGGCGCTCCCCTACCAGAACAATGTCCGCCGACTCCATGGCGATGTCCGTGCCCGAGGCCATGGCAAGCCCCACGTCGGCCTGCATCAGAGCCGGGGCGTCGTTGATCCCGTCCCCAACCATGGCCACCCGTTTCTCCTCACGCTGGAAAGCCCGCACCCTCTCAGCCTTCTCCTGGGGAAGGACCTGAGCCAGGACCTCGCGGATCCCGACCTGCCCTGCCACCGCGCGCGCGGTTCGCTCATTGTCTCCAGTGATCATGACCGGCTCCATCCCGGCGCGGCGCAGCCCGGCAACGGCTTCCGCCGCATCCTCCTTTACCGCGTCGGCCAGAACCATGAGCCCGGCAGCCCGATCATCCACCGCCACGGTAATCACGGTCCCCCCTCGGGCTTCGCGCTCCGCGGCCGGTTCGGAGAGCGCATCGGTCGTGACGCCCAACTCGGCAAGGAACCGCAGGGTTCCCACCAACACCGGTCTCCCCCCCACCACAGCGCGAATCCCCTTTCCTGCGACCGCTTCAAAGTCCTCCACCCGGTCCAGCGCCAGGCCCCCACTCTTCGCCCTTCCGACGACCGCGCGCCCCAGCGGATGTTCGGAGACCTGCTCGGCGGAGGCGGCCAGGGCGAGAAGCTCGTCGCTCTTCCATTCGTTCAGCGGCAAGACCTCAACCACCTGAGGCTTGCCGTGGGTAATCGTGCCGGTCTTGTCCAGGACAACAACCCAGACGTCTTTGAAGGCCTGGAACGAAGCCGCGCTTCGCATCAGGATCCCTTGCCGGGCGGCCTCTCCCCCGCCGCGGATCATGGCGAGCGGCGTTGCCATGCCGAGGGCGCAGGGATACCCCATCACGAGCACCGCCAGGGCCGCAAACCCGGCGCGGTCCCAATCGGGAAGGCCAAAGAGAATCCACCCGCCGAGCGTCCAGAAGAAAAAGGCGGCCGCTCCCACCGCAAGGACTCCGGGAACGAAGTACACGAGAATGCGGTCCAGGAGAAGAAGTATCCCGGGCTTGAGCGCTCGCGCCTCCTGGATGTGACGGGCCACCTGCCGGAGAAAACTCTCCTCGCCCACTTTGCTCACACGGACGAGCAGGGTCCCGGAGTGGTTCACCGACCCGCCGATCACCTCCTGGCCCGGAAGCTTCTCCCGCGGTATGGACTCACCGGTGACCAGACTTTCGTCGACGGCTGAGATCCCCTCCTCCACGACCCCGTCCACCGGGATCTGCTCGCCGGGGCGGATGCGGACCCGATCGCCCCTCCGGACCTCCTCGATCGGCAGATCCACCTCGCTCCCATCCCTCACTACCCGGGCCGTCGGGGGCTGCAGCGACAGGAGCTTCTTCACCGCCTGGGAGGAGCGAGTCCTGACCAGGAGTGAAGCGTAGTTACCCAGTAGGTGATAGGCTGTGACGAAGACTGCCACCCCAAAGAAATCCGGGCTGGGGAACAGCGGATGGACGAGGCCGATCGCTCCTCCGAGAAGTCCGCCGAAAGCTGCGACCTCCATGAGGACGTGCTGGTTCAGGATACGGCGCCGGGCAGAAGCCCAGGCCATCTTCAGGAAATTTAGACCGAGACCGAACACCATCAGGAAAGCCAGGATCGTCAGGATCCAGAGGGTCCAGGGGTGGGGGCGGCCAGACCACATGAGGAACATCGCCATGAAAGCCACCCAGGCTGCGGCCCCCGCGATGATCAGGCGGTCGCGCTCCCGCCGGAGCTCTGCTTCCTCCTCCTCGAAGGTCCGGATCTTGTCGGGGTCCCGCACCGTATAGCCCAGGCTCTGAAGCGTCCCCGTGAGCGTGACACTTTTCACGCGCTTCGGGTCGTAGGTGACCAGGGCCTCCTCGTGAGCCAGGCTCACATGGACGCCCGCCACACCCTCGATCCTTCCGAGCCCCTTCTCGATGGTCGCCGCGCAGAAAGAGCAGCCCATCCCGCCGATCTTGACCTGAAGCTTCGCCGTGGACATCATGGTCCCCTCTAAGCTCCCCGACGGCAAACGCGGCTCGTGCCTCTCGAAGCTTCAATATGGGGACAAACCCCGGCCCGTCTCCCCAATTCGCTGATTTTGAGTCTTGCCTCCGGCATATGACCTCCTGAATCCAAGATTACTCATTCCAGTATAGAGATTCCGCCGCCTCACCGGGAGTCTCCGCAACCACGGGGACAGATCCCCAGGCTAGGATGCCAGGCCCGCCAGGTAGTGCTCCGCCGCCAGGGCGGCCTTGCAGCCGTCGCCTGCGGCCGTAACCGCCTGCCGGAAGCGATGATCAAAGGCATCTCCCGCAACGAATACTCCCCGCACGGAGGTCTGGGGAAATTCCTTGCTCACCATATAGCCTCGCTCATCCATCTCCAGTTGTCCCTTGAAGATGGATGTATTAGGCTCATGCCCGATCGCGACAAATACTCCCTGACAGAAGAGGTCCTTCTCCTCAAGGCTTTTTCTGTCCACGATTCTGATCCCTGTTACTCCCTTCTCATGAGAACCGTAGATCTCTTTCACCTCGGTATTCCAGAGAAAGCCGATCTTCTCGTTCTTGAACGCCCTTTCCTGCATGATCTGGCTCGCCCGGAATTTGTCTCGTCGGTGGATTACCGTCACCCTGGACGCAAACTTACTTACGGAAAGGGCCTCCTCCAGGGCAGAATCTCCGCCTCCCACAACCGCCACCTCTCTATCCTTGAAGAAGGGGCCGTCACAGGTGGCGCAGGTGGAAACCCCATATCCGCGGAGCTCCCGCTCTCCCTTAGCGCTCAGCTCGCGTGGCGAGGCCCCTGTGGCGATGATCAGAGCATCAGCGCGAAGATTGCAGCAGTCCGAAAGCTCAATAAAAAAGGGCCGTCGGGAAAGGTCAACCGAGACGGCTTCTGCGGTGATAAATTGCGTGCCGAATTTTTCCGCCTGCGCCCTCGTTCTCTGCATCAGCTCCGGCCCTTGCACTCCGTCGGGAAATCCCGGATAGTTTTCTACGAGCGTCGTGGTAAAAAGCTGTCCCCCGGGGTCGCGACCTTCAACCACTATAGGCTTAAGGCCTGCCCGAGCAGCATAGATGGCCGCAGTGAGCCCTGCCGATCCTGAACCGACGATGACCAGCCGGGTCCGGATCTCCGTGGGCTTCGCCTTGAGCCCCAGAAGCGGGTCCAGCTTGCCGCTGTTGGCCAGGTCCCGCAGATCGTCGAAGCCGCCGATCAGCTCGCCGTCGATGAAGATCTCCGGCACGGTCTTTCTCCCCTTGGAGCGCGCGAGCATTTCCTGGAGCCTTTCGGGACTTTCCTCCACGTTGATTTCCGTGTACTCCTGCCCCTTTTCCCGGAGGAGTTCCTTGGCCTTCTGACAGTAGGGGCATTCCTTCTTGGTGTAGATTTCTATCCGCGGCATGTTTCTTCTCCCCCTAAAATGCGATTTTTTTCCCTGTTTCGAGAGCGATGATCAGAGTGTACTCATTCCGGCGCCGTCGAGACAGGGAAAAAAGCTCGTTCCGCAACCGGCGGAGGCAAAAAAAAGGGGCCCCGCAGGGCCCCCGGCGTCGGAGTTTACTTTACACTGTTGTTCACGTTTCCGGACGTCACCGCACCCACGGCCAGGGTCAGAAGGTTCCCCACCCCGAGGAAAAGAGGCACCGGAGAAGTGATCTCCCGGTCCAGCCTCGCCTGGGCGATGCTCCCGGGGGCCCGATCCGGGTCCGCCGGAGCAGCAGGCTCAGCCGTCGCGAAGGAGACCGCCGGGGAGTTGATCTCGCGGTCTAGTCTCTCCTGGGCGAGGCTGCCGGCGGTCGCACCGGCGGTGGAAACCCCCAGGATCAGGACCGCCACCGAAGCCAAACCCGTCAGAGCCTGCAGAACTGTGTTGATCTTCATTAGCTATCTACCTCCTCATTCGTTGAGTCGGCGCCTCGTTTGCCGCCGATCGTCCCAATCCTCTGACTTGGCCTTTCATTACACTAAGATGAAAAACGTCCCTTGGAGATTCAAACTGTTTGAAACGGGCTCGGACAAGAGTCGGGCGTTCCGCAATTTCTCCTGGAAAAATCGCTCCAGACGCAGACGGATCTCAGCGGACATACTGCAGCGGGAAACTTCCCGGCTGACGGCGATCGTTTGACGGTAGGTCTTCATCATGGCGAGACAATTTGGGCAATTCTTGGAATGCGGGTCCAGACGTGCCCGGTCCTCCGCGGGCAGGTTTCCGTCCACGTAATCAATGAG
>JACPSX010000272.1 GCA_016193065.1 Candidatus Tectimicrobiota bacterium
CGCTTCTGCCGGGCCACGAAGGCAAACCCGGCGCCGAGCTCGAGCAGAAAGGATTCCATTTCCCGCAGGATGCCGGCTTCGAGGTCTTTCTCGCTGTAGGTGTCCTTCAGCCCGAGAAAGTCGAGGAAGTAGGGATCGCGGAAGACAAGGTCGGGGGAGAGGCGATCCTCATCACGCAGGGTCTGAAGTTCCTGCTTGATGAGCTTCTCCGGCTTTTTCGAGAGGGCGGTGCGCTCGTAGAGCATCGAACCAATCTGTCTGCGCAGCATGCGGACGCTCCAACGTTCGATGCGGCACATCTCGGCGTAGAAGTCGCGCTGGAGCGGGTCTTTGATCGGGAGCAAGGCAATGAAATGGCTCCAGCTCAATTGTCGTAACAGTGTCACGACAATTTGTTCATCCGGGATCGCTTCGGTAAATTGCACCATCCGGCGGAGGTTCTTCTCCGAGAAGCCACGGCCAAACTCCTGCTCCAATTGTCGTGACAGCGATACGACAATTTCTTCGCCGTATTCCGCCCGCTTCTCCTTCAAAATCTCCCGCCGGACGCGGTCGCCCACCTGCCAATAGAGCCTGGTTAGTCCGGCATTGACCGCCTGCGCCACCTGATTGCGGGCAGATAGGATCAACTCCCGGATTTCGGTATGCAGGGATGGCGGCGGATGTATGAGCGATGCAGCGCGCTGGAGAGATCCCCGTTTGCTGCTTCGGGTATGCTTCTTCTCTGCTCTCTCAGGCATGGATTATTCCTTTTTGGTGAGCAGCAAGTATCGGTCGTTTCGCGCCATGGAGTTTATGCGGGCCATTATCCAATACCCCGACCTTTACTTCAATTCCTTTAGGCTGGCAGCAACGGAACGGCTGGTGTAAGACCTGAAAGCCGAACTCGATTCCCTTCGGCAATCCAGGGAGCAGGTCTTCAAGGCCCCGCCCCGGGAGTGGATCCAGGAGAGAGTCGCGAACATCCAGTCGGTGCTGGAACGGCGGGTCGCCAAGTCGGCGGAGTTTTTAATGAAGCCCGACCCCGAGAACTCGGGGCCGGGCTCAAAGGCCGAACCCCGCCCGGAGGATATGGAGCGGGGTTCGAATTCTTTCCGATGGTGGAGGCGGGGGGAATCGAACCCCCGTCCGGAAATACTAGTCAGAAGCCTCTACATGCTTAGTCTGCGCTTTGATTTTCGCCTTTCCCGTCTCCCGCAAACTGGATCCGGAATCGGCTAGCTCGGTGAGTTTTCGCCTTGGCAGCCCCTGAGCACAGCCGCCGTGGCTAGCCTGCTAATCTGACGCCCTTATCCGCCCTGTAGGCGCCGGACGGTAAGAACGCTAGCGGGTCTTAAGCCGCTAGAGCGACTTGATAATCGTTGGCGATTATCGTTTCCCATGTGTTTTACGAGCCCATGGGACCTCGGCATGCCACCCCTGCCTTTCCGCATCCCCGTCGAAGCCATGTCGCCCCCAACGGTTTCGGCAGTCCGGTTGGACAACCTTATTGTATCCTTCGGAAACCGGGTACGCAACAGAACCTGCGCCTGAAGATCCGCACAAACTGGTGGATTTACTCCCGTTTCTTGCGGTCCCGGAACGCCCGTTCCACTTCCCGGTCCGCCTCCCGGCGCTTAACGTCTTCCCGGCGGTCGTATTGCTTCTTCCCACGGGCCAGGGCAATCTCCACCTTCGCCCTGCCCCGCACGAAAAAGAGGCGAAGGGGGATCAGCGTGTACCCCTTCAGGGTCGCCCCCCCGTACAGTTTCTTGATCTCGCGCTTGTGCAGGAGGAGCTTGCGGGAGCGCAGCGGTTCGTGGTTAAACTGGTTGCCGGCCGAGTAGGGGCTGATGTGGCAATGCTGGAGATAGACTTCCCCATCCACGACCTCGGCGTAGCTGTCCTTGAGGTTTGCCTTCCCCTCGCGCAGGGATTTGACCTCGGTCCCCTTCAGAGCGAGCCCCGCCTCAAAGACCTCTTCAATGAAGTAGTCATGGTGCGCTCTGCGGTTCGTGCAGATGATCTTTTCGCCGGCCATGAATCGTATCCCCTGTACTCATCTACCTCTATCATATCGGTTTCCGGCCGGTCCGGGGCGAATTTTTCGCTTTGCAGGTGTTCCTGCCACCTGAATCCTCCCCCACAAAGGTGGGAGGAGATGCGGAAGGGGAAAGGTTGGGATGGGGGGGGACTCCTGGGTCAGCCGACGGAGGCGGAAACGGCAAGCTCGTTCAAGATCTGAGGATTGGTGACCAGTTGCCCGCAGGCGGCCAGGATGTCGGCCCCCCGGCTTTCGCGGATCGTGGCCGTCAGATGGCTGCTCTGCAGGATATCTTGAAAAGCCGCCAGCTTCTGGGGAGACGGACGGTGAAACAAAGCACCCGGAAAGGGATTAAAGGGGATCAGGTTGATCTTACAGGGGATGCCACGCAGCAGGCGAGCCAGTTCTGCAGCCTGTTCGGGGGAATCATTGACGCCTTCCAGCAAAACATACTCAAAGGTGATGCGCCGGCGCGGGGCGAGCGGGAACTGGCGGCAGGCCTCCAGGAGAACCGGCAGGGGGTATTTCTTGTTGATGGGCATGATCCGGGTGCGGACCGGATCAGAAGACGCATTTAAGGACACCGCTAAGTTGACCTTCAGGTCCTCCTGCCCGAGCTTCTTGATGGCCGGAGCCAAGCCGCTTGTGGACAGGGTGATGCGCCGGGGGGAGATGGACATCCCTTTGGGGTCAGTCATCAGGCGGATGGCCTTGACCACCTCCCGGTAGTTGTCCAGTGGTTCCCCCATTCCCATGAAGACATAGTTCGTGAGCTTTTCTTCGGGAGAGAGTTCCCGGGCCACCGACAGAACCTGATCGACGATTTCCCAGGCCCGCAAATTGCGTGTAAAGCCGCCCACCCCCGTCAGGCAGAACTTGCAGTCGAGCTTGCAGCCCACCTGGGTGGAGATGCACAGCGTGCGGCGGTCTTCGTCCGGGATCAGGACGCTTTCGATCCGGAGGCCGTCTTCCAGCCCGAAGAGAAATTTCCGTGTCCCATCAGCGGCGGTATGCGCGCGGACCAACTCCAGCGTTCCAATCCCCGCCACTTCCCCGAGGCGGCTGCGAAACTCCTTGGAAAGGTTGGTCATGTCATCAATCTGTGTCACCCCCTTCGCAAAGACCCAGTCGTAAATCTGGCGGGCGTTATAGGCCTTGCCCTCCAAATCCCCGACCATCTCCTCCATTTCCGGAAGAGTGAGATCTTTCAGATTGACAGACGACATGGAATCCTCGCAGTCTTCAGAGTCTTCTCCGGACCCACCCGCACGTTACCACAGCCCCCGAACCCGGACAAGGCGATGCACCGAGAACTGTGCAATTTGCACATGGATTTGTGCAACGCTTTCGTCGCGGCCGGACACGGGAAAAAATTACCTGCAACCCATTATCTTCCATGAGGTACCCGGGGACACTTTTCTCTGCGGGCGCCGTGTCGCGGCACCATTCTTGCTTTCGAAATTGGTATCTATCTTTCCCACGGCAACAGAGACGCAACCCACGGAAATGGCCACTGAAACTCCTGCCTCCAGAAGGAGCCGCCATGGACACCACGAATGACCTCCACGAGAACATCATCGAAAGCCTCACCTCCGGCCTCATGGTCATCGATTCCCGCACGTTTCAGATCCTGAGCTTCAACAAGGCGCTGGAGCGGATCACGGGTCTTTCCCGAACCCAGGTCCTCAACAGGTCCGTCGAGGAAGTTTTCTCTTACGTCCAGGGACTCTCCTGCGCGGACCTGGCCCGGGAGATGTGGGAAAAAGGGGTGGTCACCCGCCCCCGCATGCGCGTCACCCGTCCCACGGGGGAGGACGTGTACCGGGGACTCAAGGCCGAGCCCCTTTATTCCCGCCAGGGGGAGGCGATGGGGATCGTCGTGCACATTGAAGACGTGACCGAGCGGGAGATCCTGCGGGAGAGCTTCAGCCGCTACGTGGCCCACCAGGTCGTGGAGGCGATCCTCTCCGAGAAGCAAAAACTCAACCTCTCCGGGTGCCGGCAGGAAGTGACGATCCTCTTCGCCGACATTCGCGGGTTCACGGAGCTCGCCGAGAGCCAGGAGCCGGAAGCGGTGGTCTCTCTCCTGAACGGATACTTCTCCCGCATGGTCGACGTGGTCCTCAAATACGAGGGGACGCTGGACAAGTTCGTGGGAGATACCGTGATGGCCGTCTTTGGCGCCCCCATGAGCCGGGAGGATGACACCGAGCGGGCCCTGCGCGCCGCCATTGAAATGCAATCCGAGATGGTGCGCTTCAACGCCGAGCGGGAGGAGGCAGGCGAAGAGCCCATCCACATCGGCATCGGCATCAATACGGGGATCGCCATCGTGGGCAACGTGGGCTCCGAGAAGCGCATGGACTACACGGTGATCGGCGACGCCGTCAACGTGGCCGACCGCATCCAGAACCTCTCCCGCGGCGGCGAGATCCTGGTGAGCGAGCACACCTACCGCAAGGCGAGCCAGGTGATCCGGGGAAGACCTCTATCCTCGGGACGAGTGCGGGGGAGGGTGAACCCCGTGAAGATTTACCTGATTGAAGGGCTCAAGGAAGAGGGTGCTCCGGAAGACTCGCAGGCATTGGAAAAGAACGCGGCCACCTCGGATTTCACCTCCGCGAGCCTCTCAATCTGATTGATCCGGTCGCGGAAGACTGCGGCCCCGGGCAGGCCTCGGGTGTAGTGGGGGAGATGCTTCCGCATGTGAAACACGGCTTCCCGCTCCTCCAGGTAAGTCTCCAGGAGCTCGATGTGCCGGTTCACCAGGGAAAGCTTTTCGGCAGTGGACGGAGGAGGGGGGATTTCCCCGCTCTGCATGTAATGGGCGATCTGGCGGAAGATCCAGGGGGAGCCCACGGCGCCGCGGCCGATCATGACTCCGTCGCACCCCGTTTGCTCCAGCATCCGCCGGGCGTCTTCCGGAGACTTCACGTCTCCGTTGCCGAACACGGGAATGGAGACGGCCTCCCTGAACGCGGTGATGAGGCTCCAGTCCGCCTCGCCGGAGAACTGCTGGGAGCGGGTGCGGGCGTGGATGGCAATGGCCTGGACCCCGCACCCCTCGGCAATGCGGGCGATCTCGGGACCGTTGATCGAGCGGTCATCCCAGCCGGCCCGGGTCTTCACCGTGACCGGGACAGAGACCGCTTTCACCGTGGCCGTGAGGATCGCCTCCACCAGGGGAGGGTTGCGCAAGAGAGCCGCCCCTGCCGAGGCTTTGACGATCTTGGGCACCGGGCAGCCCATGTTGATGTCCACGATGTCGGCGCCGCTCTCCTCAACAATCGCCGCCGCCCGAGCCACCACTTCCGGGGAGGAGCCAAAGACCTGCACGCTCAGCGGCTTTTCCTTCGGATCGGAGGCGAACAGCCGGCGGGTCTTCTCGTTGTTGCGCACCAGGGCCTCGGTGCTCACCATTTCCGTGCACACCAGGCCGCAGCCGGCCTCCCGAGCCAGAAGGCGGAAGGGGAGGTTCGTCATCCCGGCCAGCGGAGCCATGACCAGATTGTTTTCAAGCTGAACAGTGCCGATCCGAACCGGTCTCAGCGTCACTCGTTCTCCGATCCTGCTGAAACGACCCCATCGGGCCGTACCTCTTCAATGGGCCAGTCCGCCCGGGCATCCAGGGAAAGAA
>JACPSX010000010.1 GCA_016193065.1 Candidatus Tectimicrobiota bacterium
GCCATCTCAGCAGTCTCCTCTCCAAGGCCAGGAACAGGCGGTTAAACCCATACCCCAAAACTCCCAGGACCATGATGCCGGCATACATCTCCCGGATCCGGAAGGAGCGCTGCGCATCGAGAATGAAGAACCCGATCCCGTTGTTGGAAGCCACCATCTCGGCGATCACCGAGATGATCAGAGACAGGGCCAGGCTGATTCTGAGCCCCGTGAAGATGTACGGAGTCGCCGCGGGCAGCACGATCTGCCAGAGCAGCTTCCAGGAACCCAGGCCGAACGTCCGGCCCGTGTTAACTTGCACCGGATCCGCGCTCTTCACCCCGCTGTAACTGTTCAAGAGAATCGGCCAGAAGGAGGCGAAGGCGATGACGGCCACCTTCATCTCATCGTCAATCCCCAGGAACAGGATCGCAAGGGGAATATAGGCCGGGCTGGGAATGGGGCGGAGGATCTCGGTCAGGGGCTCCAGCAGGTCATAGGCCGGGCGAAAGTAACCCATGATGAGTCCTACGAAGGTTCCCGCCGCGGCGGCTCCCCCGTAGCCGAGCAACATGCGGCGCAGCGTCATCCAAACCTGAAAGGGGATTTCCCCCGACAGGAAAAGCCCGGGCAGGGAAGAAAAGACCTGCGACACGGGGGGCAGGGAAATGGTCTTGATCCACTGCCAGCGCACGGCCGCCTCCCACAGGCAAAGAAGAAGCAGGATCAGCAACGCCCCGCTGGTTCTTCCTCGAAACGGCCATCTGGAAGCCAACAGCAAGCTCCTTCTAGCTAGGAACCGGAGTTTTCAAACACGGACCCGATGCTCCCGAACACCCGGCGGCGCAGGTCCAGGTAAATGGGGTTTTCCCGGGAGGCGATTTGATGGCGGGGATAGGACATGGGGACTTCAAATTCGGCCACCACCCGGGCCGGAGCCCGGCTCATGACCACGACCCTCTGGGCCAGATAAATCGCCTCGTCAATATCGTGGGTGATGAAGAGCACCGTGGGGTAGTGATTTTCAAAACCCTGCAGGCCCACCGCCTGGATCGCCCGGGCCACCTCCTGCGCCAGTGTCCGCCGGTCGTGGGGGCGGTTCTTGAGGCCGAAAGCGATATTCTGGGAGACGGTCTTCCAGGCAAACAGGGAGCGGTTGTACTGCTGAAAGAGGTAGATCATGGCCGGGTGGGGCGAACTGACCGGCCGGCCCCGGAAGCGAACCTCCCCCTGGCTCGGGCGCAAAAGACCGGCCACCATCTGCAGGAAGGTGCTCTTGCCGCACCCCGAAGGACCCACGATGCTCGTAAAGCTCCCCTGCTCGAAACTCAGGGACACGGATTCCAGCACCTCCACCCGGACCTGGCTTCCGTCCACCCCGGAGAATTCCTTCCTCAGTCTCACGGCTTCGAGGTAGGGAACGGACCCTGTTGCTGAAACCACCGTGCTTGCCTGCCCTCCGTTATGGCCCGGTCTTGTAGATGATCTTGGTCACGTCCAGCGGGGCTTTCAAGAGACCATGCCGGACCATGAGATCGGCGTAGCGCTGCAGCCCCTCGGAGTCGACCCGGGTGTCCAGGATGTCCAACGCCACTTTTTGGGCCAGCTCGGGCTTCATCTGGGTAAACTCGATCAGGTACTGCACTCCTTCGGCCTTCTTTTCGTTCATGACCGCCATGGCCCGCCGGATACTGCGCACGAACTTCTCCACGAGTTGCGAGTGCTCCTTGATCCAGCCTTCCTCGGCAATCCAGCCCGCCAGCGGCAGACCCGGTTGGGTATCGATGTACGGATAGGCCAGGATCCTGGCCTTCCCGGTCTGCTGCAGGATGGTGCTGAACGGTTCGGGCAGAACGGCGCCGTCCACCTGGCCCTTGAGGACCGCATCGGCCATGTTGGGCCAGGGGACCTCCCGGAAGTTGACGCGCTTGGGATCGACTTTATTCTTTTCCAAAGCAACCACGGCGGTCAGCCAGGTGACGTTTTTCAGATTGTTGACGGCCACGGTTCTGCCTTCCAGATCTTTGAGGGTGCGCACGGGCCCGTCCTGCCTGGTGAACAAGGCCAGGCCCGTGGGAGCCTGGCGGGGAGCCGAGGCGTTGCCGGCGATGATCAGGAAATTGTATCCGGCCGCGCGGGCTTGCAGGAAGGAAGTCCAGTTGCTGTAGATGATATCGAGTTTTTGGGCGGCCAGGACGGCCAGGGATTCGGCACCTCCCCCCAGAAACTTCACCTCCACATCGACCCCCTCCTGGCGGAAGTACCCGAGTTTTTCAGCAATGTAGAGGGGGGTCAGGTTGGCGATCTTCAGGGAGCCCACCACGATTTTCGCGGCGGGAGCGGCAGGCTGCGCCCCGGCTCCTCCCCCCCACAGCAACAGGGAAAATATGGCAACGCCCAGCATGATTCTCGCCCACATTTCTCTACCTCCTTTGCGGAAAGGATTCTCCGGCCTTAGAGTGTCGTGATCTCAAGATGGTGCTCGTCGACAGGGGACCGCCGGGATCATTGTCTGTTTCCCCCTCGAAGCGGGCTCGGGCAAAAAAGGATGCCCTATCCTAAAGGGGTTTGGGAGGAGGGTCAAGAGAACTGGGCCAAGAGAACTCTGAAGTTTGCCCGCCCCCAGTTCGTTACCTAAGAAGTGTTCCCTCATCAGCTCCTCGGGGGAACTCCCTTGGGCTCCCGAAGCTCTTGCGACGCGAGTCACGTCGGCCGGACCGAGAGTTCTCTTCCTCGCAACCGCTTAGGTCGCCTGCGGGAGCTACCCCCTCGGAGCGGAACGCCGTGGCTGATCGCTTAAGTGAGTTAAGGGGGTGACAACGGGGAGACCGGGAGTGCCCCGTACGGGCGACTTACCTGTCTGCGTGTCCGCACAGGCAGGAAGTTTTGCAGGCGTCGCCGCCGCAAGACTTGAATGTCCTGGAATGCGAAAAAGCCTTGAACTTAAATCGCCCTAACGTGCAAAACTGGAGCCCCGAGGGGCACCCCGGTCTCTTCACAGCTTGCGGCAAGAGGTTCCCAATTGATGTACAACGCTCAGAAGACTGATGGGGGTGGGCAGGAAGTCTGAAGCGGTCCCAGTAAAGGGCACAAAAAAGACTTTCCCACTTTATGAGTGCGCTGCAGGTGCGCGCCGTACGGCGCAGAGGAAAGTCACTCACAAAGTGGGAAAGTTAGGCTAACTACTACTAACTACTTTTTCTTCTTCTTGGCGGCGGCCTTCTTCGCTCCGCCCTTTTTCTTCGTAGCAGCCTTTTTCTTCGTAGCCATTCTTTCCTCCTTCAACGGTTACCGTTTCTGAGACCCTGCTCACCTCCTTGCCTCTTCGATACGGCCTCACCCCGTGAGGCCTTCAACTTGTTCAAGGGAAATTCTTTCATCTGGGACCTATATATGCGCTCCATATAATGTATGTCAAGTTTTTTTTTCACTCTATATGTTGGATAGTCATTTTTTTTGTCCGTAAAAGACAAATTTCTGTCTCCTGGGGGAATCGTGACGCTCCACAAGTTCTGAAATGCAATCGGGATCCCTGCTCAGGATCCTTTTTAAACCCGTTCCTCCGCTTTACTGACCTCTTTTATTTTTTTCCGCGCTCCCGTCCCGCGGCGCTGGCGGCCTTTTTGCTTTTGCTGCTCTCCGCCCGGACTTTTCCCTCGGAGGTCTTTCCTCCTTCTCCCTTTTTCTTCACCTTCTTCTCCAGCTCCACCACCCGATCCACCAGCTCGATGATGGCCATGGAGGCATTGTCGCCGACCCGGGGCCGGATCTTGTAGATGCGCGTATAGCCCCCCGGCCTCGTGGCATAGCGGCTGGCCAGAGCCGTGAAGAGTTTGTGAGCCACCACCTTGCTCCTCAGAACCTGCAGGGCGCGCCGGTGGGCGTGCAGCCCTCCCTTCTTTCCCAGGGTAATCAGCTTGTCGGCCCAGCTCCGCAGTTCCTTGGCCTTCGCCTCGGTGGTCTCAATGTGCTCGTGCTCCAACAGGGAGGTGACCAGGTTTCGCATGAGGGCGCTGCGGCTGCTGGAATTCCGGCCCAGCTTCCTACCTGATTTTTGGTGTCGCATGGGATTTCCATATCCTCCGTTGACTTGGGCAAACAGCTCTCTTACTTCTAAACGGGCTTCGCCTCGGGCGCGGCGGCGGGTTCCAGCTCATCGAGCTTCATCCCCAGGGAGAGGTCCATTTCTTCCAAAATCTCTTTTATCTCGTTCAGGGACTTACGCCCAAAGTTGCGGGTCTTCAGCATCTCCGCCTCGGTCTTCTGCACAAGATCGGCGATCGTCCGGATGTTGGCGTTCTTCAGGCAGTTGTAGGAGCGCACCGAGAGCTCCAGCTCATCGACGCTCTTTTGCAGGTTGGCGGCAACCTTGAGCCGCTTCTCGTCCACCCTGGGGGCCTCGGGCTCCATCTGCTCCTCGAAGTTGATGAACATCTGATAGTGGTCTTTGAGAACCTTGGCGGCCTGGGCGATGGCGTCCTCGGGCGAAAGACTGCCGTCGGTCCACACCTCAAGAATCAACTTGTCGAAGTCGGTGGCCTGCCCCACGCGGGTGTTCTCAACCCGGAAGTTGATCTTCGTGACGGGGGAGAAGATGGCGTCGATGGGAATGGTCTGGGTCGACCAGTCTCCGTTCGTCTGCTTCTCCGCGGGCACGTACCCGCGCCCTGCTTGTACCGTCATCTCCATGTTCAGATGGCCGTCCTTGTTCAGGGTCACCAGGTGCAGATCGGGGTTTAGAATCTTGATGTCCGCGTCGGCTTCAATGTCCCTGGCTGCCACATCGCGGGGTCCTTTCACGTTTAGGTACATGGTCTTGGGGAGTTCACCGCCCAGAAGCCTGAGCCTGAGCTCCTTCAAGTTCAGGATGATGTCGCTCACATCTTCCCGGACGCCGGGTATGGTGGAAAATTCGTGATAGACCCCCTCAATTTTCACGGCGGTCACCGCGATGCCCTGCAGTGAAGAGAGCAGGGTACGCCTGAGGGAGTTTCCGATGGTCGTGCCGAACCCCCTCTCAAAGGGCTCGGCCACGAACTTGCCGTACGTCTCCGTGAGGGTGGACTTGTCACACTCCAACCGTCTGGGTTTTTGAAAGGTGGCCCACATCGTGCTCATACTACCTCCGCGAGCTGCCCCCCTGTAAACCATCCCAGGAGAGAGCACGCACCAGTTAATTCCCTATTTGGAATACAATTCGACAACAAGCTGCTCCTGGATCGGGGTGGTGACATCTTCCCGGACCGGCAGGCCCTTGACGGCCGCTTTCATCTTTTCCCGATCCAGCTCCAACCAGGGGGGGATTCCCCGTTGCTCGACCCGTTCCAGAGCCGACTTGATCAATTCCTTCTCCTTGCTCTTGGGCCTGACCTCCACCACGTCCCCGGCCGCCACCAGGAAGGAAGGGATATTGACCTTGCGACCGTTCACCGCGAAATGGTTCTGGCGCACGAGCTGGCGGGCCTGACTCCGGGAGGTGGCAAATCCGCCGCGGTAGACCACGTTATCAAGTCTGCGCTCCAGGAGAGAAAGCAGGTTCTCCCCGGTCACACCCTGCATTTTATCGGCCTTGAGGAAATAGTTGCGGAATTGCCTTTCAAAAATGCTGTAGATGCGCCGGACTTTCTGCTTTTCCCGCAACTGCAGCCCGAATTCCGTGACCTTGGAGCGCTTCTGTCCGTGCTGCCCCGGGGGGTAATTGCGCTTCTCGATCGCGCACTTGTCCCCCATGCAACGCTGCCCCTTGAGAAAAAGCTTCGTCCCCTCGCGCCGGCAATGGCGGCAGACTGAACCAAGATATCTCGCCAAACTTCATCCTCCCATTTTCAAAATAGAATCAGACCCTGCGCCTCTTCGGAGGTCTGCACCCGTTATGCGGAATCGGAGTCACGTCCCGAATTAAGGTGATCTCCAGCCCGGCAGCCTGCAACGACCGGATCGCGGACTCCCGCCCGCTGCCCGGCCCCTTGACCAGGACCGAGACCCGGCGCATGCCCTGCTCCATGGCCTTCTTGGCGGCCGCCTCGGCCGCAATCTGGGCCGCAAAGGGCGTGCTTTTCCGGGAGCCCTTGAAAGCCTGGGTTCCGGCGCTTGCCCAGGCAATCGTGTTCCCCGAGACATCGCTGATGGTAATCAAGGTGTTGTTGAAAGTGGCCTGAATGTGAGCGACTCCCTCGCTGACATTCCAGCGCTCTTTCTTCTTTCCTGCCCCCTTCTTCTTGGCCTTCGCCATATGCTCTCCTTAATCGCCCCTAAACAGCCGCCTTGGCCCTGGCCCCGATGGTCCGCCGGGGGCCCTTGCGGGTCCTGGAGTTCGTGCGGGTCCTCTGACCCCGCACCGGCAGCCCCCGCCGGTGCCGCAACCCCCGGTAGCATCCGATGTCCATGAGGCGCTTGATATCCATGGAACGGTCCCGGCGCAGATCTCCCTCCACCCGGTATTCCTGCTGGATAATCGCCTGAATTTTGCTGAGCTCTTTCTCCGTGAGATCCTTCACCCGGGCGTCCCTGCCGATCTGGGCGGCATCGAGAATTTTTCTCGCGGAGGTTCTGCCGACCCCATAAATGTACGTCAGACCGACCTCGACCCGCTTTTCTGCCGGAATATCGACTCCTGCAACTCTGGCCACCGCTCAATCCTCCCCGCTCATCCCTGGCGCTGTTTGTGCTTGGGATTCTCGCATATGACTCGCACCACGCCTTTCCGGCGGATCACCTTGCACTTATTGCAAATGGGTTTTACCGAAGCTCGCACCTTCACTTCTTCTCTCCCTTACTTGAACCGGTAGACGATCCGCCCCCGGGTTAAATCGTAGGGGGACAGCTCCACTTTCACCCGATCCCCGGGCAAGATGCGGATAAAATGCATGCGCATTTTCCCCGAAATGTGAGCCAGCACCTTGTGGCCGTTGTCCAGCTCAACCCGGAACATGGCATTGGGAAGAGGTTCGGTGACCGTCCCCTCGACCTCAATGGGCTCTTCCTTTTCCATATTCCTTCTGCGAGCCTCCCTTAGTTGAACCGGCTGAGAACATCGCAGCCGTTCTTTGCAACGGCCACGGTATGTTCGAAGTGGGCCGACAGACTCCCGTCCTGCGTCACCACCGTCCACTTATCGTCCAAAATCCGCACGTCGCTCGTCCCCACGTTGACCATAGGCTCCACGGCCAGGACCATCCCCTCCTTCAGCCGCGGCCCCCGCCCGGGGGGGCCGAAGTTGGGGATCTGCGGCTCTTCATGAAGCGAGGCGCCGATTCCGTGGCCTACAAAGATGCGCACGACAGAAAAACCCTCTTTCTCAACCGCCGTCTGAATCGCGTGGGAAATATCCGACAGGCAGTTGTTTTCCCGGACCTGCTGCAAGCCGCACTCCAGGGAGGCGCGGGTGACTTCGAGAAGCTTTCTGGCCACCTCGGGGATCTCTCCCACGCCCACCGTGATGGCCGCATCGCCGTAGTAGCCTTCATAAAGGGAGCCCAGATCCAGACTGATCACGTCCCCCTCCCGGAGCTTGCGCTGCGCCGAAGGGATCCCGTGCACGACCTCCTCATTAATCGAGGCGCACAGGGACATGGGAAATCCCCGGTACCCCTTGAAGGCGGGCGCGGCGCCCCGTTCCTTCAGATACCGCTCGGCGATGTCGTTTAGCTCCAGGGTCGTAATTCCCGGCTCCACGGCTTTCTCCAGAAGCTGCAGAGCCTCGGCGACGATCCGGCAGCTGGCCCTGATCTTCTCGATCTCCTGCGGCGACTTCAAAATGATCACGACGCCAAAGTCCCCCTCAATTGGCTCCGGATCCGGGAGAATACTTCCGCCACGGTGCCCATGCCGTCCACCCTCATGAGCTTCCCCCTCTTCTGATAGTAGTCGATCAGGGGCTGGGTTTGCTCCCGGTAGACCTTGAGCCTCCGGCGGATCGTCTCTTCTTGATCGTCCTCCCTCTGATAAAGCTCTCCGCCGCACTTGGGACAGGAATCGCTCGCTTGCTTCCGGGTGAAGGTCTCGCCGCATCCCCGGCAGGTTCGGCGGGCCGACAGCCGCCCCAACAGTTCGGCTTCATTCACCTCCACGCTGACGATCGCATCGATGGCTTGGTGGCGTTCCTCTAACGCTCTCTCGAGTCCGTCCGCCTGGGCCGCCGTGCGGGGGAATCCGTCCAGAATGAATCCCGGCGCGCAATCCGGCTCCTGGATCCGCCCCTCGATGAGCCGGATCATGAGGCCGTCCGGAACCAGGGCCCCGCGCTCCATGTACGCTTTGGCTTCCTTGCCCAGGGCGGTCTCTGATTTCACCGCCTGGCGCAGGATGTCCCCCGTTGAGATCTGCGGGACCTTCAAATCCTCCACCAGAAGCTTGGCCTGGGTTCCCTTTCCCGCTCCCGGTGCTCCGAGCAGGATAATCCGCATTGCCAAACGCCCCTACCCCCTGCGTCCCCGGAGTCTGCCCCGCTTCAAAAACCCCTCGTAGTTCCTCATCACCAGATGGGACTCGACCTGCTGCATGGTGTCCATGGCCACCCCGACCACGATCAGAAGAGCCGTCCCACCGAAATAGAAGGGGACCTTCATGTACTGGATGAGGTAGGTAGGCAAGATAACGATCACGGAGAGGTAGATGGCCCCCGTGAAGGTGAGGCGAGACAGGGTCCGGTCCACAAACTGCGACGTGTTCTTTCCCGGACGAATGCCGGGGACAAACCCGCCGGATTTTTTCAGGTTGTCGGCCACATCATCCGGGTTAAAGATGATCGCGGTGTAAAAGTACGCAAAGAAAAAGATGAGGACCACTGTGAGAATCGTATACAGAAGCCCCCCCGGAGCCAGACTGTTGGAAATGAAACTGATCCAGGGGTGGTCGACAAACTGGGTGATCGTGGCCGGAAAGGCAATGATCGACGAAGCAAATATGGGCGGAATGACGCCGGAGGTATTGATCTTGAGGGGCAGGTAGGTGCTCTGGCCGCCATAAATGCGCCGCCCCACCACCCGCTTGGCGGACTGGATGGGGATCTTGCGGTGGCCGCTTTCCATGACCACGATGGCTCCGACCACCACGACCATCATGGCCAGCAGAACCAGCATGAGAAGCGGCGCCATCTCGCCCGTGCGAATGAGGCTCAAGGTGTTGCCAACCGCCCGGGGCAAGCCGGTCACGATGCCCGCGAAAATGATCAGGGAAATCCCGTTTCCGATCCCGCGCTCGGTAATCTGCTCTCCGAGCCACATGATGAAGACCGTGCCCGTGGTCAGCGTCAGGATGGTCAGAAGGCGAAACGACCAGCCGGGGAAGGGCACCACGGGCACCCCACCGGGGCTCACCATCTTTTCCAGACCAATGCTGATCCCGAGGGCCTGGACGACGCTCAAGACCACGGTTCCATAGCGGGCGTACTGGTTGAGCTTCTTGCGTCCCTGCTCCCCCTCTTTCTTGAGCTTGGCCAGGGTGGGGAAAACGACCGAGAGCAGATCGAGGATGATCGAGGAGCTGATGTAGGGCATGATTCCCAGGGCGAAAATGGTCATCTGGCCCAAGGCCCCCCCGGAAAACATGTCAAAGAACCCGAAGATGGTCCCCTGGGTCCGCGCGATGAACTCGGCCAGCGCCTCTCCGTTGATCCCCGGCGTGGGGATGTGGGCGCCGACACGGTAGACGGCCAGAAGAGCCAGAGTATAGAGGAGACGGCGCTTCAGTTCGGGAACTCTGAAGATATTTTGAATGCTCTCAACGGCCAAGCCCGATCACCTCCGCCTTTCCTCCGGCTGCAGCAATCTTCTCCAGCGCCGTCTTACTGAAAGCGCTGGCCTGAACTGTGAGGGATACCGGCAGATCGCCGTTTCCCAGGATCTTGACCCCGTCCCCCAGTTTCTTCAAGATCCCGCTCTCTCTGAGGAGATCCGGTGTGACCAGGGTCCCGGCGGGAAAGCGCTGCAAGTCCCGCAGGTTGACCACGGCGTAGCGGCGTTTAAAGATGTTGGTGAACCCCCCTTTGGGCAGGCGCCTCTGCAGGGGCATTTGTCCCCCTTCAAACCAGGGGGCCGGACCGCCTCCCGAACGGGCTTTC
This sequence comes from Candidatus Tectimicrobiota bacterium, assembly GCA_016193065.1. Classification (GTDB taxonomy): domain Bacteria; phylum JACPSX01; class JACPSX01; order JACPSX01; family JACPSX01; genus JACPSX01. Next base: position 10,040 of record JACPSX010000010.1, read on the forward strand.
TGGCCTTTGTGCCCCTTGCCCGACGTTTTGCCCAGACCCGATCCGACTCCGCGCCCGACTCGCCTGCGCTCCTTGCTGGATCCCCGGTGGGGCTTCAGGGTGCCGATTCTCATCAGACCTCCTTCACTTCCACGAGGTGTGAAACCCTGGCGATCATCCCCCGAATTTCCGGGGTGTCGGGGCAGACCACGGTCCTGTGGAGCTTGCCCAGACCCAGTCCCCGCAAAACCTGCCGCGTCCGCACGGGATGGCCAATCATGCTGCGGATCTGGGTAACGGCCAGTTGCTTTTCCGACCTTTCCCTTACCACGATGCCCTCCCCCTCCTTAAACTTCCGCGGCTTCCATGGCCGGTTTCTCCACAGTCTTGCCCCGCATCCGGCTCACGTCGTCCGGGCTGCGCAGTTTCAGCAACCCCTGCACGGTAGCTTTCACCACGTTGTGGGGGTTGCTGGACCCCAGGCACTTGGTCAGGATGTCCCGCACTCCGGCCATTTCCATGATAGCGCGGACCGCCCCTCCGGCAATGACTCCGGTCCCTTTGGAGGCCGGCTTCATGAGCACTCTGCTGGAGCTGAAGGCTCCGATGATCTGATGAGGAATGGTGTTTCCCTTGAGGGGGATCGAGACCAGACTCCTCTTGGCTTTCTCAATCGCCTTGCTGATGGCTTCGGGCACCTCGTTGGCTTTTCCCAGTCCCACTCCGACCCGCCCGGACTTGTCCCCCACCGCGACCAGCGCGCTGAAGCTGAAGCGCCGCCCCCCCTTGACCACCTTGGCCACACGGTTGATGAAAATAATCTTGTCGGTCAGTTCTTTTTCAGCGCGCTCATCTTCGGCCAAGACCGTGTACTCCTCTCAAAAAATCAGACCCTTTTCCCGGGCTCCCTCGGCGACGGCCTTGACCCGACCGTGGTAGCGGTAGCCGCTGCGATCAAAGACCACCCGGGTAATCCCCTTTTCCCGGGCCTTCTCGGCGAGAAGCTCCCCCAGGAGCTTGGCCGCTGCCACGTTGCTGCCCTTGCCGGATCGGCTTTTGAAGTCATTGTGCAAGCTGGTCTGGGCGAGCAGCGTGCCACCACTCACGTCATCGATCAACTGGGCATAGATATGCCGGGCGCTCTTAAACACGCTCAGCCGGGGGCAAGCGGGAGTCCCTTGGACTTTCTTGCGGACCCGCTTGCGTCGTGCCTGGTGCGCCATCAACAACCGTTTTTGTCGGTCCACCGCCTGCTCCCCTTCCTAACTCCTGCTACTTGGCGCCGGTCTTCCCTTCCTTGCGCCGGATTTTCTCCTCAACGTATTTGATCCCCTTGCCCTTGTACGGCTCGGGAGGTTTCAGAGACCGCAGGTTGGCGGCCACCTGGCCCACAAGCTGCTTGTCGACGCCGCCGACAGTCACCCGGTTCTTTTCCACCTCGAAATGAATGCCGTCCGGGGCCGGGACCACAATGGGATGCGAATAGCCCAAATGAAGGGTCAGGTTCTTGCCTTGCACCTGGGCTCGGTATCCCACCCCGTTGATCTCCAATTCCTTTTTAAATCCCTGGGTGACCCCGGTAATCATGTTGGCAATCAAGGTGCGGGTAAGACCATGGAGGGAGCGGGACAGGCGGCTGCTCGCAGTGGGCGTCACCAGGATGGCGCCCGAGGAGGTCTCCACGGCCATGAGCCGATGCACAGGCTGGCTGAGCGTCCCCTTCGGGCCCTTGACCTGGACAGTGCCCTCTCCCGGAGTTACCTCGACCTCCTTGGGGTTATAGACAATCGGTTTCTTACCGACTCGAGACATTTCGACTCTCGCCTCCGCCCTTACCAGACATAACAGAGAACCTCCCCTCCCACCCGCAACTTCCGGCAGGCCTGATCCGTCATGATCCCCTGCGGGGTGGAGAGAATGGCGATGCCGAGCCCGTGGAGCACCCTGGGCAGCTCGCGATAACCCGCATAAAGGCGTCTTCCCGGAGTGCTCATGCGCTTCAGACCCTGGATGACGCTTTCCGTCCCGCCCTCATATTTAAGCTCAATGTGAAGGATCCCCTGCTTGCGGTCCTTTACGAGAGTCACGTTCCGGATGTACCCCTCTTCTTGCAAAATCCCGGCGATCGCCAGTTTGATCTGCGAAGCAGGGACATCCACGGCCTCGTGGCGGGCCATGAGGCCGTTGCGGATGCGGGTCAGAAGATCTGCAATGGGATCGGTCATCGACATGGGAAACTCCCCTACCAGCTGGCTTTAATCACCCCGGGGACCTCGCCTTTCAGGGCGAGGGCCCGAAAACAGATTCGACAAAGGTTGAACTTCCGCAGGTAGCCGCGCGGGCGCCCGCACAGACGGCAGCGATGATAGATCCGGCTCCGGAACTTGCTGCCCCTGGCCGCTTTGTGGATGAGTGATGTTTTTGCCATAGGTGTCCTTAACTCCGAAACGGCATGCCCAGAAGGCGAAGCAGTTCCTTGCCCTCCTCGTCGTTGCGACTCGTGGTGGTAATCGTGACTCCAAGGCCCTTGATCTTGTCAATCTTGTCATAGTCGATTTCCGGGAAGATGATCTGCTCGCGAATTCCCAGGGTATAGTTCCCCCGGCCGTCAAATCCGTTGGGAGACACCCCCTTGAAATCCCGCACCCGCGGCAGAGCCACGTTGAGCAGCCGGTCCAGGAACTCGTACATGCGGCTGCCGCGCAGCGTCACCATGCAGCCGATGGCCATCCCCGCCCGCAGCTTGAAGTTGGCGATCGACTTCTTGGCCCGGGTAATCACCGGTTTTTGCCCCGTGAAGGCGGACAACTCGGTCACAGCCGACTCGAGGACCTTGGGATTCTGGATGGCCTCCCCCAGGCCCATGTTGACCACGACCTTCTGGAGCCGGGGAATCTCCATGACGTTCTTGTACCCGAACTTCTTGGTCAGGGCGGGCACGATCTCCCGGCGATATTTTTCCTTGAGCCTGGTTTCCATAAGCTCCCTTGTGTCCCTACTTGTCGAAAACCTCTCCGCACTTCTTGCACACCCGGACCTTCTTGCCGTCCTGCATGGTCGCCCAGGAAACCCGCACGGGCTTGCCGCATTGGGCGCAGAGCAGCATGAGGTTGGAGATGTGAATCAGGGCTTCTTTCTCCAGAATCCCTCCTTGCTGGGAAACTTTGGAGGGACGGGTGTGGCGCTTGACCATATTGATCTTCTCGACCAGTGCCTTGTTCTCGCGGGGGACCACCCGCAGGACCTTGCCCGACTTACCCCGGTCTTTTCCCGCCATGACTTGCACGTAGTCGTTCTTCTTAATCTTGGTCTTGACGACCCCTGTGGCCTGCGCCGCCATAACTAGAGCACCTCCGGGGCCAGGGAAATAATCTTCATGAAACGTTTGCGCCTCAACTCCCGCCCCACCGGGCCAAAAATCCGGGTGCCGATGGGCTCTTTCTGCTCGTTGATCAGAACCGCAGCATTCTCGTCGAACCGGATATAGGTGCCGTCCGGCCGGCCCACTTCCTTGCGGGTTCGCACCACCACGGCTTTTTTCACCTCTCCCTTTTTGACCGGGGCGTTCGGGGTAGCCTCCTTCACGCTGACCACGATGATATCCCCGATAGTCGCATACCGGCGCATGGAGCCCCCCAGCACCCGGATGCACTGGGCGGTCTTGGCGCCGGAGTTGTCGGCGATATTCACGATGGTCCGCAGCTGGATCATGGGGTCTCTTCTCCCGCCGCCTTCACCTTCCCCTGAACCGGAGCCAGAACCGTCGCCCTCTCCAGGACTTTAGTGACCCTCCAGCGCTTTTCCTTGCTCAAGGGGCGGGTCTCCACGATCCGGACCTTGTCCCCCACGCGGCAACGATTCTCGTCATCGTGGACCTTGTACTTCTTGGTCTGCCGCACGACCCGCTGGTACACGGGGTGCTGGTACTGGCGCTGGACGGAAACCACCACGGTTTTATCCATCTTGTCGCTGATCACCAAGCCGACCCGGACTTTCCGTCTCTCTGGTCCTCTCATCCCTCGGTCCTCTCCGCCTTCTTGCGGGCCGATTCCCTGAGCAAGGTCTTGATCCGGGCAATGTCCCGCCGGACGATCCTCAGGCGCATGGGGTTTTCGATCTGGCGGGTGGCCTGCTGAAACCGCAAATTAAAGCGCTCCCGGGCCAATTCCGCTTCCTTTTGCCTGAGTTCCTCGTCACCCAGCTCTCTCAGTTCTCTGGCCTTCATAACCCACCTGTTGACTTGCTGACAAACTTCGTAGCCAGGGGGAGTTTGTGAGCCGCCAGCCGGAACGCCTCGCGGGCTTCCGGTTCGCTGATCCCGTCCATCTCATAGAGAACCCTCCCCGGCTTGATGACGGCCACCCACTCCTCCGGCGCTCCCTTTCCCTTCCCCATCCGGGTTTCGGCGGGCTTCTTGGTGATGGGCTTATCGGGGAAAATGCGAATCCAGATCTTCCCGCCCCTCTTCACGTGGCGGGTCATGGCCACCCGGGCCGCCTCGATCTGGCGCGCGGTAAGCCAGCCCGGCTCCATTGATTTCAGCCCGTATTCCCCAAAACAGATCGTGGCACCCGCAGAGGCGATCCCTTTGCAGCGCCCCCGCTGCACCTTGCGGTATTTCACTTTCTTGGGCATCAGCATGATTTATCTCCCCGGGCCTCTATCGCCGTCTTCCTTCTGATCGCCCAAAATCTCCCCCTTGAAGATCCATACCTTGACCCCGATGATGCCATACGTGGTTCTGGCTTCCGCGAACCCGTAATCGATGTCAGCGCGGATCGTATGGAGCGGGACTCTGCCCTCCCGGTACCACTCCATGCGGGACATCTCGGATCCGCCCAGGCGTCCCGAGCAGGCAATCTTGATCCCCTTGGCTCCGAAACGGAGGGCGGCCGCCACGGCCTTCTTCATGGCCCGGCGAAAGGCGATCCGCCGCTCCAATTGCAGGGCCACATTCTCGGCCACCAGTTGGGCGTCCGTTTCCGCCTTGCGGACCTCCTTGATATTGATGAAGATCTGCTTGTCCGTGATCCCTTGAAGCTGACCCTTGAGCTTGTCGACCTCGGCCCCTTTCTTGCCGATGATGATGCCCGGCCGGGCCGTATAGATATTGATCTTGGCCCGCTTGGCCGCCCGCTCGATCTCGATGCGGGAGATCCCCGCGTGGGCCAGTTCCCCTTTCACTGTTTTGCGGATGAGGATATCCTCGTGGAGCAGTGCGGGGTAATCTTTCTTGGCAAACCAGTTGGAAGACCAAGTTTTGTTAATCCCGAGGCGAAACCCGACCGGGTGAACCTTCTGTCCCAAGTCTTCTTTCCTCCTAGCAAGTCCCTGGAGAACTCTTCTTCCCTACCCCTACCCCTGCCCTTGCTACTTTCCGCCCTGCTCCTTCCCGCTCAGGATCAGGGTGACGTGGCTGGTGCGCTTGCGGATTGGAGTTGCCCGCCCTCTGGCCCTGGGCATGTGGCGCTTCCAAACCGGGCCGGGGTCCACGAGGACACGCGAGATGACCAGATCGTCCACCTCCTTCACCTTCTTGGTCTCGCTGGCATTGGCCACAGCCGAGCGCAGAACCTTTTCCAGCTTCCTAGCGGCTCTCTTCTCGGTGAAGGTCAAAATGTTCAGCGCCTCTCCCACTCTTTTGCCCCGGATGAGGTCCGCCACCAGCCGCACCTTCCGAGGGGAAGCTCTGAGGAATCTGAGGACCGCCCGCACTTCCATCGTGTTCCTTTTCCGTTCCTACTTAACCGAGGTCACCTTCTTGACGTGCCCACTGTGGGCCCTGAAGGTCCTGGTCGGGGAAAACTCACCCAGCTTGTGGCCCACCATGTTTTCGGTGATAAAGACCGGGATAAACTTCTTGCCGTTGTGGACCGCGATCGTGTGTCCCAGCAGTTCGGGCACGATCGTGGACCTCCTGGACCAGGTCCGGATGATCTTCTTCTCCCAGGCCTTGTTCATTTCCGCGGCCTTCTTGACCAGGTGCTCGTCCACAAAGGGACCCTTCCGGATCGAACGCGCCAAAACCCTCTCCTCCCTACTTTTTCCGCTTCACGATGTAACGATCGGAGTCCTTCCTGGGCTTGCGGGTCTTATAGCCCTTCGTAGGGACTCCCCACGGACTGACGGGATGCCGCCCTCCAGAGGTCTTGCCTTCGCCTCCCCCGTGGGGGTGATCCACAGGGTTCATGGCCACGCCCCGCACATAGGAGCGGAAGCCCAGCCACCGGTTGCGGCCCGCCTTCCCCACGGAGACATTCTCATGATCCACATTGCTTACCTGCCCGATGCTGGCCATGCAGTCCATGGGGACCATGCGTACCTCCCCGGAAGCCAGCCGCACCTGGGCGTAACTCCCCTCCTTGGCCATCAGTTGGGCAAAGGTCCCGGCGCTGCGCACGAGTTGGGCTCCTTTGCCCTTCTTGAACTCCACATTGTGGATGATGGTTCCCAGGGGGATTTCCTTGAGCGGCAGAGCGTTGCCGGGCTTGATGTCCGCTCCGGAGCCCGACAGGACCGCAGCCCCGACGGCCAGCCCGATGGGGGCCAGAATGTAGCGCTTTTCCCCGTCCGCGTAGTGGAGAAGGGCGATGCGGGCCGAGCGGTTGGGATCATACTCAACAGAGGCCACCCGGGCCGGAATCCCCGGTTTGTCCCGGCGGAAATCGATGATCCGGTAGGAACGCTTGTGCCCTCCCCCCCGGTGCCGGCAGGTGATTCGACCCAGGTTATTGCGCCCCCCCTGCTTTCGCAAGGGACGTACGAGGCTCTTCTCGGGTTCTTTCTCCGTGAGGTCGGCAGAGCCGACCACACTGTAATATCTGCGGGAATACGGAATCGGTCGGAAGGTTTTGAGCGCCATGGCTAGCGGACTCCCTCAAAGAACTCGATGGACTCGCCTTCCCGGAGAGTCACGATGGCCTTCTTCCAGTCGGAGCGCTGGCCGGTTCTCCTCCCGAGCCGCCGCTTCTTGCCCTCGAAGTTCAGGGTATTGACCCTTTCCACGTGAACGTTGAAAAGGGATTCCACCGCTTCCTTGATCTCCTGCTTGTTGGCGCGCCGGTCCACCTTGAACACGACCTTCGGGCTCCCGGGCTCGGAGATCAGGGTGCCCTTCTCGGTGATCAAGGGGGAGCGCAGCACCTGGTAAAGAGTCTTCATGGCGTCAATCCCTGTTCGATCTTGCCCAGGGAATCCCGGGTGCAAATGACTCGATCGTGGCTCAAGATGTCGTAGACGTTGAGGCCGCCGCTCGGCAATACGTCCACCTGCGGGAGGTTTCTCACGGCCAGATCCAGATTTCGGTTCTCCTCCGCCACGACGAAGAGCACGCTGTCCCCGGCCTCCAGGTGCTTCAGGAGGGCCAGGGCCTCTTTGGTCTTGGGGCTCTCCAGCGAGATCTGGTCCACCACATCGAACTGCTTGTTCTGGACCTTGAGGGTCAGGGCAACCCGCAAGGCCTCGCTGCGCACTTTTTTGGGAACCTGATAGTGGTAGTCCCGAGGCAGAGGACCGAAGATCACCCCGCCTCCCACCCAGAGAGGCGATTTGAGAGTGCCGGCCCGCGCTCTTCCGGTTCCCTTCTGCTTCCAGGGCTTGTTGTTGCTGCCGCGGACGGCCGAGCGATTCTTGGTGGCCACCGTGCCGCGGCGCCGGTTGTTCAACTGCATCACAACCACGTCGTGGAGCAGGTGATCCCGAATCTTCACGTTGAAGATCTCGTCTTTGAGATCCACCGTATCGACGACTTTTTTATGACAATCCACAACATCTAGAGTCATGGAACACTCTTCCCGCCCTGCTGCGATTCCCTTACAGTTTAATTTCGATGTCCACCCCGGCCGAAAGATCGAGCTTCATGAGCGCATCAATGGTCTGGGGCGTGGGCTCCAGAATATCGAGAAGCCGCTTATGAGTTCGGATCTCGAACTGTTCCCGGGATTTCTTATCCACATGAGGAGAGCGCAAGACCGTATAGCGGTTCTTGACCGTGGGGAGTGGAATCGGCCCTACGACTTTGGCCCCCGTCCGCTTGGCCGTGTCCACAATTTCACCCACCGACTGGTCCAGAATCCGGTGGTCGTACGCCTTGAGTTTAATTCGGATTTTCTGCTCCGCCATCTCCGCCTTTTCCGCTGCCAGCAAGATCCGTCCCTAGTACTATTCTATGACTTCGCTGACGACGCCGGCGCCCACGGTCCGTCCCCCTTCCCGGATCGCAAAGCGCAATTCCTTCTCCATCGCAATGGGCGTGATCAGCTCCACCTGAAAGGACACATTGTCCCCCGGCATCACCATCTCCACCCCCTCGGGCAGCGTCACCACCCCC
>JACPSX010000286.1 GCA_016193065.1 Candidatus Tectimicrobiota bacterium
GACGATTCGCAATCTCCTGGGGGGCGATCTTGCCTACGGCGAGGCGGCCGTGTCGGCCGTCGTAACCGCTATCCAGAAGGGGGCTGACCTCCGAATCATCAGCGGCAACGTGCATACGGTGGCAGAGTTCGTGTGGGTTGCCATGCCCAACTCACCGATCAATACCCTGAAGGATTTCAAGGGCAGGAGAATTGCCTATACGAATCCTCGGTCCACGAGCCAGGCGCTGGTGGCTCTGCTCCTGGAGAAGGCTGGCCTGAAGGAAGGCGATGTGATGCCCGTCAAGGCTGGCGGTTTCGGCCCGGGGCTCGCTCTTCTCGAGCATGGCGAGGTCGACTCCGCGCCGGCGGCCGAGCCGCTGTGGTCGCAGAGGCGCGGGAAGTACAAAGCAGTCATTTGGGTGACCGATGTTCTCCCGCCCCTGAGCAATGTCGTGGGCGTCACAACGGCGAAAGCCGCCGCCGCCAAGCCGGATTTCATCCGTGCCGTGATAACAGCTCGCCGGAAGGCGGTGGAGTTCATGTACGCGAACCCGAAGGAGGCGGCCCGGATCATTGCCAAGGTCTGGAACATCGAACCGGACGTGGCTGAAAGCGTGATCACCAACCTGTTAAACAGCGAGAAGAAGAGTAGGGTCCCCTATTGGGGCCCCGGCGACCTCCGTCTCGACACCATGGACAATATGCTCCGCGCCCAAAAGCTCGTCGGCGCGTTTCAAGGGGAGGCCGACTGGTCCAAAATCGTTGATGAACGTTTCCTCCCCGACGACCTCAAAACGAAGAAGCGATAGGCCTTCGAAGGCAGGCGGGCAACTTGGCCAAAGGCGAAGCGCACGTAACGCTCCAGGGTGTGACGCGGGTGTATCCTGCGGTGGCCGGACAACAGCCGGTTCACGCGCTCGGACCCCTGGATCTGGAACTGGTCAAAGGCGAATTCTTCTCAGTGGTCGGGCCGTCGGGATGCGGCAAGTCCACCCTCCTTGATGTGCTGGCAGGTTTAGCGCCGGCAACCGATGGCGTCATACGTTTCGAAGGGGTACCGATCCATGGTCGGGTGCCGGACGGCATCGGCGTGGTCTTTCAGGAGGACGCGAGCTTTCCGTGGCTGACCGTCGAGGACAATATAGCCTTTGGCCTTCGGCAGAACAGCGTTGAGGCGGGCGAAGTTCGCCGCCGAGTCGATCACGCGCTCTCCCTGATGGGCCTCAAGGATTTCATCCGCGCCTATCCGGCGCAGCTTTCCGGCGGCATGCGACAGCGGGTGTGCATTGCACGAACGCTGGTGCTTGAACCGCGGCTTATCCTGCTTGATGAGCCGTTCGGTTCGCTCGATCAGCAGACCCGCTTGCTCATGGGTGATGAACTCCTGCGACTATGGCGCGAGACCGAATCCACCGTGCTGCTCATCACGCATGCCCTCGACGAGGCCGCGATGCTGGCTGACCGGATCGGGGTCATGTCGGCCCGCCCGGGACGCTTCCTGGAGATTGTCGAGACGGGCTGGCCGCAGGATCGCGACAGCCGGATCGTGGCGCGGCCAGAGTTCGGCCGGATCACCGGCCGACTGTGGTCGCATTTGCGGGTAGAATCACTGAAGGCCCTGGGCCAGGACCGACCGCCACTATGAGCAGGGTTGGGTGGATACGCGTCTCCGTCGTGGTGGCGGCAGTGGCGGCGGTTGAATGGCTGTGCCAGGGCGGGATCATCACGAGGTTTACGATGATCCCGCCCAGCGAAATGGTAGTGGCGCTCGCCGGCATCCTGGCATCCGGTCGACTGACACCGGCCATTGTCCGGACACTTCGCATCGTCGGAATCGCCTTGTCCGCGTCGATCATCGTCGGATTCGTGTTGGGTGCCCTGCTGCATGCGTTGCCCCGAGTCCGACGGACGGTGGATCCCCTCTTTGCGACGTACTATGCGATCCCAATTTATGCGTTCTATCCGCTGTTCATCGTGCTATTCGGCCTCGGCGATGTCCCGATAATCATCATCGGGTTCTTGCTGGCCGTTGTGGCTATGATCATCAGTACCCTGAACGGGTTCGACCGCATCCCACGTGCACTTCTCAAGACTGCCAGGATCTATCGCATGGGCCGTGTGCGGACCGCCCTGCAAGTTATGATGCCGTGCGCGGCGCCCTACATATTCACGGGCGTAAAGCTCGCCATAGCATACTCGTTCATCGGTGTCATCGGTGCCGAGTTCATCATGTCCGGGTCAGGCATGGGCTATGAGATCGCCTTTGCGTACAACAACTTCGATAACAAGGTCATGTATCCGCTGATCATGTTGGTCTTGGTCCTGGTGACGACAATTAACATGCTCCTCCATTTCTGGGAGATGATTCTCTTCGAGCGACGGAGGCGCCGCTAGCTAGGGCAGCATGGTCACAAGAAGTCGGGATATTGCGGTGTTGATCGTTGTGATCCTGCTCATCTGGCAGGGACTGCACCAATTCACGGGAACAGGGGTGTTGACGGCTCCTCTCGACACGTTCGCGCGAGTGCTCAGGCTGCTCGGCACGCCGAGTTTCTGGCCCCATCTGAATGAAAGCGCCAGCGCCTTTTTGCGAGCATTGACCATCGCGGTTGTTGCGGGCGTGATCGTCGGCACAGCTCTCGGCGCGCATCGACTGTCGGGGGAGGTCGCGGAGCCGATCTTGGTTGCGCTCTACTCGATCCCAAAGGTCACGCTGTATCCTGTCGTATTGTTGTTTTTCGGTATCGGCATGCCGGCCAAGGTCGTGTTTGGCGCCATTCACGGAGTCGTCCCCATCGCGATCTTTGCAATGAATGCGGTCCGCAATCTCAACCCGATCTATCTCAAAACGGCAGAGATCCTGAAACTCGGGCCGTGGGCGACGGCACGCAAGGTTCTACTGCCAGCGACACTCCCGGAGATCTTCACCGGCTTACGCGTCGGCTTCTCGTTAACCCTGGTTGGAACGCTCCTCGGCGAAATGTTCGGTTCACAGCGCGGGCTCGGCCATCTCCTCATGGCTGCGATCGGCTTGTACAGAATGGACACCATCATGGCGATCACTCTTCTGCTTGTCATTTTTGCCACCACGATAAATTCAATCTTGCTGGTGGTCGACTACCGGCTCCACCGTCGCGTGTGAGGCGACGGGAGAAAATCACAC